>JBIOJD010000374.1:0-4134 GCA_044450485.1 Polyangiales bacterium
TCCAGCACGAGGCCCCGCAATTCCCCACGTTCGTCGACGCTCACGCGGCAACGATCGGGCCAGGCGCGATCACGGTCAAAAAACTGCGCGCGCAGCGAGAAATTTGACTGACCGCGCTCGTTTCGCGAAGGCGGCTCAGGCCCGCGAACGATTTCGCAAGAGCACGATGTGCTCGCTGCGCTGCGGTCCGCCGCGGTAATCGCGCCGGGGCTCGGCCGCGGATGCGATCACGGTCAGTCCAGCCGCGGGCGCGAGGCGCTCGAGCTGCAGCAAGGCGTCGACCGGCGTGCCGGCAACCTCGGCGTCGCCGAGCACGAGCACGACCCAGGCGCCCTCGGCGCACACCGCAGCCATCGCCCGCAAGCTCGCGTCGAGCTCGGCATCCCAGCGCCTCGCGCCTGCAGCCGTGCTCCCGCCAGCGGACAGCCGGCGCCGCGCGCCGATCTCGGCACGCTCGGCCGCGCTCGCGTCGAGGCCCAGCCACGCGTACCGCAGGTCGTGGTGCGAGTGGTAGTCGTAGGTGCCGCCGTAGGGCGGCGAGCTCAGCACCAGCTCGAAGCGCTTTGCGGACAACAAACGCGGCAGGGCGCGCGAGTCACCGCACACCAGACTGGGCGCGCGCGCGTCCGCAGGCGCCGCGGCGGCGAGCGCTTCCCAACGACGCGACAGCTCCTGACCTTTGCGCAAGAAGAACTCGCTAACGAGGCCCTTGCGAATGCGCTTTTCGGCGGGCGCTTCCGAGGTGTCCGCGAGCTTGTTCGAGAACTTCACGAGCAACGACGAGAACACCACCTCGAGCGCTCGCCGATCGCTCTCGGGCTGCACGCGCCGCAGCTCTTCGAGCAAACCCGCGAGCTCGAGCAGCACGTGCGGCCCGTAGTGAGCGCGCTGCCGCGCAGACAGTGGTGCGCGCGCCTTCACCCGCTCGCGCACGCGGCCGAGAGAAGCCTCGGTGACGTGCTGCAGCGAACGCTCGAATGCAGCACGCTGCGCGGCCGTCCGCAGCGCGCAGTGAGCTTCGGCGATCCGCAACGCAAGCGGGCTCGCGTCGACACCGGTGGCGTGCCGGCCCGCGAGCATCGCCTCGACGAGCACGGTGCCGCTGCCGCAGAACGGATCGAGCACGCGATCGCCCGGCCGACTGAACGCCGCGATCAACGCGCGTGCAAGCCCTGGAGGCATGCGCGCGGGATACGTGTGGAAGCCGTGGGTGAGATCGTCTGCCCCTTCGCCCGCTGCCCCCCACGCCGCCGCGAGCACGGCAGCCCGCTCTTCATCACCGCGCAGGGAGATCGGCCCGCCCTGGCTGGACAGCGAACGCCGCGGTTGCGGGCGACGCATTCAGCTCGCCTCGGAGCGCAGCGCGCGCTGCGATCGTGCACGCTGCTGCGGGCTCGGCGCTTCTGCGAGCGGCAGCGGCAAGTCGAAGAATGAGCGCACTGCGAGCGCCTCGGGCGTGCGTGCACCGCGCTCGTCGCGCGCGAAGAATGCAGGCAAGCGCTCGCAGCGCCGAGCTGCTGCATGCGCTGCGTGCGCGAGGCTGAACACGGAGAACAAGGCGGGCTTGCGAGGCGCGGGTACCACGTCCATGCGAGTCAGCGTGGCGAGCCCGGCAGCCGCAGCTCCGTTCTCCACGCGCTCGGGCGTGCGCGCATCCGCACAGATCACGACCGTGCCGTCGGGTGCGAGCAGCACGGCGGCCGCTGCCAGATACGCCTCGACACCGCCGCGCAGCTCGACCCGAGCGTGCGCGCGCTGCGGATCTGGAGACACGCTGCCGTGTCCCTCGGGTTGGTAAGGCGGCGTGCCGGTCACGAGATCGAAACCGCGATGGCCGACGAGCGCGGCTTCGCACAGCAACCGCTCCTGGCAAGCAGGCTCGCGAAGATCGGCATGCAGCGTGGAGACGCGATCCCGCACCGCGTTGCGCTCGCAATTGCGCTCGAGCAGCGCAAACGACTCGGCCTGAGCTTCGACGCCCCAGAGCCGCGCGCGCGGCAGCTTGTAGGCGAGCATCAGCAGCACCGAGCCCAGACCGCACCCGAGATCGACCACGCTGCCGGCCGCTGGGCACGCACGCGCAGCGACCCACCCGGTGATCACGTCGTCGAGCGAGTAGCGGTGCCCGCGCTTGCGCTGCCACACGCGAAACGGGCCCGCGAGCGCGTCGTCGCGCAAGTCATTCGGGTCGTGATCCATGATCGGGTCGCGCCGCCTCGCGCCAGACATCGCACGCCCACGGCGGCCGCGCCAGCGCGCCCCTCACAGAGCCCTGCTAAGCTTTCCGCGTGAGCGACCGACCCGAGCCGAGCTCTGGCCCTCGAGCGGAGACTGCGCCTTCGGAGCCCGCCGAGCGCCCTTGGCTGCGGCGGGCGCTGCTCCTGCTCGGCGTGGTCGGCGTGCTGGTGCTTTGGCTAGATTCACTGCAGGACCACGGCGCGCTCGCAGTCGGGCAGCCGCTCGGCGAAGTGCAGGCGGAGGTCTCGGACGGCAGCGTGTTTCGGTTGAGCGAGCATCGGGGCGAGGTCGTGGTGCTGAGCTTCTGGGCGACCTGGTGTGGGCCGTGCCGGCGCGAGGCGCCGCTGCTCAGCCGCCTGCGAGACCGCGGCACGACCGTGATCGGCCTCTCGGTCGAAGATCTCACGCTCGCGAGCCTGAGCCAAAAGGCCCGCGAGCTCGGCATGCGCTATCTCGTGGGCAAGGGCCCGAACAGCGTGGTCGAACGCCTCGCAATCCGCGTCGTGCCCACGACTTTAGTGGTCGGCAAGGACGGCAAGGTCGCAGCCTCCTGGCGCGGCCCCGTGGGCTTCGACGAGCTCGCCTCCGCAGTAGCTTCCGCCGAGACCCGCTGAGCCCGCGCGCGCTCATTGACACCATGCTGGGGGCGTGTTGAAACACGAGCCGACCACGAGGAGAAAGCTCGCATGCACCATGTGATCCTTGCGCGGCTGATCACCCTCGCCGCTTCTGCTCCACCCCAGACCGCTCCCAGGCTCGACCCGCTCTCGCTGGTGATGAACGCGTCGCCGGTGGTGATGATGGTGCTGCTCTTGCTCGCGAGCATGTCGCTCGTGTGCTGGTTCATCATCGGCGCGAAGCTCGTGCGCTTGAGCCAGGCCCACCGCGAGAGCGCGCTGTTCCTGCGCCAGTTCTGGGATCCGGAGCAGGGCAACGTCTGGAGCGTGCAGCGGCTCGAGTCGCTCTACGCAAACCTGCAGAGCCGCGCCCGCTCGCCGCTCGCGAACCTGTTTCATGCGGGTTACGTGGAGCTTGCGCGCGTGCTCGGCGCCGACCGCGCCAGCCAGGTCGGACAGAAACACTACGGGGGCGACATCGACAACGTCGCGCGCGCGCTGCGTCGCGCAATGCAGAATGAGATCATGAGCCTCGAAGCCATGGTGCCGTTCCTGGCGACCACCGGCTCGACGGCACCGTTCGTGGGCCTCTTCGGCACGGTGTGGGGCATCATGAGCTCGTTCATCGCGATCGGCGCGCGCAAGAACGCGAGCCTCGACGTGGTGGCACCCGGCATCGCCGAAGCGCTGATCGCCACTGCGATCGGGTTGGCCGCGGCGATCCCCGCGGTCATGGCCTACAACTACTTCGTGCGTCGCATCAACGTGCTGTCGGGCGAGATGGACAGCTTCTCGAGCGACATGCTCAACATCGTGCGCCGCCACTTCCTGGCGAGCTAAACCGCCATGGCCTTCAGCAGCGGCGGCAAGGGGCCTCTCAGCGAGATCAACGTCACGCCGCTGGTCGACGTGATGCTCGTGCTGCTGATCATCTTCATGGTCAGCGCGCCGATGATGACCACGGGCATCGAGGTCGACCTGCCCAAGACCCGCGCGCCGCAGATGGATCGTGAGGAAGAGAAGCTCCTGCTGACCATCACCAAGGAACAAAAGGTCTTTCTGGGCGAGGCCGAGGTCCCCTACGACCGCCTGGAGCAAGCGCTGACCACCAACGATCGCTTGCAGCGCGACAAAGAGATCTACATCCAAGCCGACGAGACCGTGCCCTACGGCTTCGTCGCCAAGGTGATGGCGCTGATCCGGCGCGGCGGCATCGAAAAAGTCGGCTTGGTCACGGACCCCCTCGCTTCGGAGTAAGCTTCGGCCATGTTTGTCGAGA
>JBIOJD010000375.1:0-4133 GCA_044450485.1 Polyangiales bacterium
GCCGGCTCGTGCTGCAAGATCGGGATGACGTGTTCAGCGCTCGCTACGCCTGGACGCTCATCATGGGGCGGATCTTTCCGAACGGGCTCTTGCTGCGCGATGGGGAAGACCACCTGCACCATCGCCGCACCATGCAAGGCGCGTTCACCAAGAGCGCACTGCGCGGCTACCTCGAGCAGATGAACCCCGAGATCGCCCGGGCGCTCGCGAGCTGGCCCAAGGGCGAGCGCATGCTGGCGTTCCCCGCGTACAAGCGCCTGACGTTGCAGCTCGCCTGCAAGGTGTTTCTGGGCATGGAGCTCGGAGTCGAGACCGAGCGCCTCAACAAGGCGTTCGCGGGCGCGGTCGCGGCGTCGATGTCGATGGTCCGCCTGCCGATTCCAGGGCTCGAGTTCGATCGTGGCCTGCGCGGGCGCCGTTACATGGAGCGCTTGTTCGGCGGCATGCTGGCGGACAAGCGCGCAGGGCAGGGCGACGACATGTTCAGCCGCTTGTGCCGAGCGCAGGACGAGGACGGCACCCGCTTCAGCGACCAGGAGATCCTCGACCACATCGTGTTTTTGATGATGGCCGCGCACGACACCACGACCAGCACGCTCAGCTCGATGACCTTCGAGCTCGCGCGCCATCCAGAGTGGCAAGAGCACGCGCGCGAGGAATCACGCGCGCTTGGCAAGGACCTGCTCGAGCAAGACGACATGCCGGCGTTGCGCTCGCTCAATCTCGTGCTGCAAGAGACGCTGCGGCGCTATCCGCCGCTCTCCACGATCCCGCGCATCTCGCTAAAGCCCTTCGAGTTCGCTGGCTATCAATTTCCGGCTCGCTGCATGGTGATCACGTATCCAATCCACACCCATCACATGACCGAGCTGTGGACGGATCCCTTCAGCTTCGACCCCGAGCGCTTCGCACCGCCGCGCGAGGAGCACAAGCGCCACAGCCATGCCTACACGCCGTTTGGTGGCGGCGCGCACCTGTGCATCGGGATGCGCTTCGCAGAGATGCAGATCCGCGGGCTCATGCACCAACTCTTGCAACGCTATCGTATTCGCGTGCGCGACGGTTACGTGATGCCGGTGCAGCAGGCGCCCATCTCGAAGCCGATGGACGGGCTGCCGATCGTGCTCGAGCCGCTGTGAGCGGGCGCCTCACTCGATCGGTTTGAGCATCACCACCGAGTAGCCGATCGCGCTGGTGCGGCCAGGATTCGAGTACGAGTGGCGCTGGTCTCCCCGAAACACGACCACGTCGCCCGGCGCAAGCTGCCAGCTCTCGCCAGAGGCGACGAGCGTGATCTCACCCGCCTCACACGTGAGGTACTCGCGCGTACCCGGTGTGTGGGGGACGCCCGTCAGGCGCGCGCCGGCCGCGAGCTCCATGCGCTCCATCAGCATGCCCGGGACCTTGTCGGGCAGGAGGGAGCGCACGGTGACCTGGCCGCGCTGGCGCCAGGGTAGGCTGCCCTTGGGATAGTGCTTGGCCTCGGCGCGTGGGGTGGCCACCAGCTCCTCGATCGGCACCTGCAGCGCGGCCGCCACGCGGTGCAGCACAGAGAGCGTTGGATTTGCGCTGCCGGACTCGAGGTTCGCCCAAGTTGCGCGCGGCAGTGACGACAGTTTGGCCATCTGCTGCTGCGTGAGCCCGCGCGCGAGGCGGAGCTGCTTCACGTTGGCGGAGAGGCGCGCTGGAAGGTCGTCGCTCGTGCTCATGAAAGGGCATCTTGCCAAAACATTGGCAGGAGCTCCAATGGAATCGCAGGGCGGCCCCATGCTGGGAGCGAGGAGGCAAGTCATGAACATCCACGGGAAAGCAGCCTTGGTGACGGGAGCGAGCCGCGGCCTCGGCGCAGCCGTCGCGCGGGAGCTGGCGCGTCGCGGTGCCCGCGTGGTGCTGGTTGCGCGCGACGAGGTGGCGCTCGATCGCGAGGTGGCCGCGATTCGCGCTGCGGGCGGTGAAGCGCACGCGGTGCCGGTGGACATCGGCGACAAGCACGCGATTCATCCGCTCGCCGGCATCGCCGCAGCCCTGGTTGGCCCGATCGACATTCTGGTGCACAACGCCAGCGAGCTCGGATCCACGCCGCTGCGGTTGCTGCTCGACACCGAGTGCGAGGACTTCTCTCGCGTGCTGGAGGTGAATCTGCTCGGCCCGTTTCGTTTGAGCAAGGCGATCGCAGGCTCGATGGCGCTGAGGCGCACTGGCGTGCTGGTGCACGTGAGCTCGGACGCGGCCGTGAACGCGTATCCGACCTGGGGAGCGTACTCGGTCTCCAAGGCCGCGCTCGATCACCTGTCGAGACTGTTCGCCGCGGAGCTGGGCGAGCTGTCGGTGCGCAGCTTCAGCGTCGACCCCGGTGAGATGCACACCAAGATGCACGCCGACGCGATGCCCGAGGCTGACCCCGCGACGCTGGCCGATCCGGCTCGAATCGCAACGCGCGTGGTCGAGATGATCGCTGCAGCCGACGCGATCGAAAACGGGTCGCGCCTGCAAGCGCAGAGCTGGGAGGGCGCGCCATGAAACCCGCGACTTGGCCGAGGGAGCGGCCTGATCACGAACGGCTGCTGTGGGTCGACCCGCGTTCGGCGATCTTGCACGACCACCTGATCGCCGATCTGGCTGCACTGCTCGGCCCAGGCGATCTGCTGATCGTGAACGATGCGGCGACTCTCCCGGCGTCGCTGTATACCGAGGACCGAACGCTCGAGTTGCGCTTGACGTCGCGTTTGGGCGACGACACCCGCTGGCGCGCGCTACTGTTCGGGGCGGGTGACTTTCGCACGCCGACCGAGCATCGCGCGGAACCGCGGCACCTGGCGTCCGGCGAGTTGCTCGCGTTCGGAGACGACCTGCACGCGCGCGTCGGGAGCATCGATCCGGAGCAGCCGCGGCTCATCGAGCTGCGATTCGTCGAGCGCGACGCTGCGCTCTGGTGCGGGCTCTACCGTCACGGCGCTCCGATTCAATACGCCCACGTGTCCCGACCGCTTTCCCTCTTCCACGTGCAGAGTCACTTCGCGGCCCGGCCGTGGGCGGTCGAGGCCCCCTCGGCCGGGCGCCCGCTCGGCTGGGGAGTGCTGCTCGCGCTCGCGCGCCGCGGTGTCGAGATCGCGTGGCTCACGCACGCGGCTGGGCTCTCCTCGACCGGCTCTGCCGCGCTCGATCGCAGAATGCCATGGCCCGAGCGGTACTCGATTCCAGAGGCGACCGTGTCTGCGATCGCACGCGCCAAACAGCGCGGCGGTCGCGTGATCGCCGTGGGCACCACAGTCGTGCGTGCGCTCGAGGCTTGCGCGGCAGCAAACGACGGCGCGGTCGTGGCCGGTGAGGGTCTCGCGCGGTTGCTGCTCGGTCCCCGCTACGTGCCGCGCATCGCCGATGGCCTGCTGACCGGCATGCACGAGCAGGGCACCAGTCATTTCGCCCTGTTGCAGGCATTTGCGCCTCGACCGCTGCTCGAGCAGGCGCTCGAGCACGCAACGGCGGCGGGCTATCTGCAGCACGAGTTCGGCGACTCGTGCTTGTTGCTGCGCAGCCGGGCAGACGCCTGAGTGCAAACGTTGCTGGCCTGTGCCAGGCTTCGTGCTGGGTGAGCGGCCGGTGGTGGTGAAAGGGGTTGCGATGCATCGCAACGCTTGGTGGCAGAGAGGTGCGTGGCTCGCGGTGTGCTTGGCTTGGGCCGGCTGCTCGAGCACCAATGGCAACCACGGGTCCGGCGGACAGGGTGGCGGCAACCTGGCGCCGACGGGTGCGAGCGTGCCCGGTGCGAGCAACGGCGGCAGCCCGACCGGGTCCGCGATGACCGTATCGAGCGGTGGCGGCACCGGTGCGATGCTCGGCGGGAGCATGACGAACGGCGGCGCGGGCTCGAGCAGCGGACCGAGCGGCGGATCTCCTTCTGGCAATGGTGGCAGCGCAGGCGGCACGAGCACCGGCACGGGCGGTAGCACTGGCACCACGGGCGGCTCGGATCTGCACGCGGTGCTGCTCGTCGGCAACAGCGTGTCCGGGAGCGTGAGCGTGCTCGATGCGCAAACCTTCGCGAACCTCGGCTCGGTCAACGTGATTCCGGACCTCCAGGATCGGCTGAACGAGATCAACGGCAATCCGCTCACCGCAGTCACGTACAACGC
>JBIOJD010000376.1:0-4118 GCA_044450485.1 Polyangiales bacterium
AATGGGAGCTATGCACGGCCCTTAAGGAGCCGCGAAACCCCAGCCGAAAAATGTTAGCTACGCTAACCCCGCGGTGGGGTGGGCCCCCGATGAATTCACTTCATCGGGGCGGGGAGGGCGCGTGCCCTCCCCGTTACATAGCTCGGGAGCAGGGATTCGAACCCCGATAGGCGGCACCAAAAACCGCTGTCCTACCTTTAGACGACTCCCGAAGAGTCTGTGACCTGTAAACGGGCCTGATCTAGCGCAAAACCAGGTGCCTGGACAGGCCGATTTGGCAGCGGGCCACGCTCACCCGAGACGGGAGGCATGTCATCGGGCTGCGGATGGCGCCGTCAACACGTCCCGGAACACCTTCGCCTTCAGCTCGGTCTCGGCGATCTCCCGCTCGATGTTGCTCGCCTCCACGATCCCGCCGCCCGCGAAGTACCGGACCGAGCCGGGCTCGGCGATCGCGGTCCGGATCGCGACGGCCAGCGAAGCGCCGCCTGCGCGGTCGATGAAGCCGACGGTGCCCGTGTAAACGTCGCGCGGCTCCGATTCGAGCTGCTCGATGATCTGCATGGCTCGCAGCTTCGGCGTACCGGTCACGCTGCCGGGCGGGAAGGTCGCCTCCAGAAGCTGGCGCAAGCTGACACCGGTGCGCGTCCGGCAGCTGACGCTCGAGACCAGGTGCGAGAGGCCAGCATAGGGCTCGACCGCCATGACCTCGGGGACGCGCACGCTGCCGACCTCGGCCACGCGCCCGAGATCGTTGCGCATCAGATCCACGATCATGCTGTGCTCGGCGCGCTCCTTGGCGTCGCCGCGCAGGGCTTCGGCTTCCTCGCGATCGCGGTCACCGCGGCGCGCGATCGTGCCCTTGATCGGTCGGCTCACGAGCGTGCGTCCGTCGCGCTGCCAGCGCAGAAAGCGCTCCATCGTGCGCGCCATCACCACGCGGCGACCGTCGTCGTAGTACATGCCGAGCGGGACGGGGCCCGCCTCGCGCAGGTCGAGGAAGAGCGCGAGCGGATCGCCCTCGAGCTCTGCGCTGAAGCAGCGCGCGAGGTTCACCTGATAGATGTCGCCGGCCGCGATGTGCGCGAGCGCCGCCTCGATCGCAGCCGCGTGACGCTCCGGAGCGGTTGCGCGCAACACGCCCGTGCGCGCGGGCCGGATGACTCGCGGACCGCGGAGCAGCCGCGAGCGCAAGCGCTCGCACGCCGCGCGATCGTCGCCCACGATGCTGGCCACGTGCTCACGGTGATCGACCGCGACCATCGCGTCGTAGCGCGCGAACGACAGCACGGGTCGCCCGGCCGGCCGCGTAAGTCGCCGCGGCACGCCCGGGAGGTGCGCGGCGTACGCAACGTAGCCGACGAAGCACGGCACTTCGGACGGAGGCAGGCCGTCGGTCGTCGCAATGGCACGCAGCGCGAGCACGCGTTGCTCCAGCCGGTCGAGACACGCGAGCGGCTCGCGCGTTTCGAGCCCGGCCTCCACGCGCTCGACTGGGTCCGCGCCGAGAAACGAGTACCGGCCCTCAGGGTGGCGCGCCTCGCCGTCGAGCCAGCACAGGCCTGGCAGATCCGCGAGGCTCGCGGCGAGCTCCGCGAGCGACGTGCGTGACCCGAGCGGCAGCGCGAACATGCCCGGCCGTTACCGCAGCGCGGGTGCCCGTTCAAGCCGGCGGGCTGCGCAACCACAAGAAGCACTCGCGGTTGCCGGACGGACCCGCGAGCACCGAGTCGTGTTGCCCCCGAACCTCGAAGCCGATCTGCTCGGCAGTGCGGCGCACGTTCGCGATCGCGTCCGAACGCGCGTCTTCGTCGCGCACCACGCCACCCTTCCCCACGCGGCCCTTGCCGACCTCGAACTGGGGCTTGACCAGCGCGAGCACGAGGCCGCCTGGTCGGAGCAAGGCGCGCGCTGGCGCGAGCAGCTTGTCGAGACCGATGAAGGACGCGTCGATGACGACCCAATCCAAGAGCTCGGGCAAGTCGCCTGCGTGCAGGTGTCGCGCGTTCAGACGCTCCATCGCGATCACGCGCGGATCGCGGCGAAGCTTGTCGTGGAGCTGGCCGCGCCCCACGTCGATCGCGTACACGCGAACCGCGCCGCGTTGCAACAGACAGTCGGTGAAGCCGCCGGTCGACGCGCCGAAGTCCGCCGCTATCACGCCTGTTGGATCCAACGCGAACGCATCGAGCGCGCCGGCAAGCTTGACGCCGCCGCGCGACACGTACGGATGGTCCGGTGCCGCGACGCGCAGCTCGGCGTCGATCGCGAGCAACACACCGCCCTTGTCCACGCGTGCGCTTCCCGAGAACACCTGACCCGCCATGATCAGCGCGCGCGCCCGCTCCCGGCTCGGCGCGAGCCCGCGCTCGACCAACAGCAGATCCGCGCGCCGCCGCTGCGGGTGCGAAGTGCCCACGAGCACGAACGCTAGCACGCTGCGCGCAACCGGCCGCGATCGAGACCGATATCGGTTGGGCTGCGCAAAGGGCCTTTGCAGGCCCCCGGGCGCGGCGTATGGTCCTGACACGAGCGGAGGCGACGATGGCGGACGGATTGAACAAAGTGATGCTGATCGGGAATCTCGGGCAAGACCCCGAGCTGCGCTACCTCCCGAGCGGCCAAGGCCTGCTGACCCTGCGGATTGCGACCAACGAGAGCTTCATCAACCGCGAAGGCGAGCGCCAGGAGAAGACCGAGTGGCACAGCGTCACAGTCTGGGGCAAGCGCGGTGAAGCGCTCAGCAAGATCCTCTCCAAGGGTCGCCAGATCTTCGTCGAAGGCCGCCTGCAAACCCGCTCCTGGGAAGACAAGCAGGGCAACAAACGCTACACGACCGAGGTCGTCGCGACCGAGATCGTGCTGCTCGGCGGTGGCGGCCGCGGCGCCGGACCCAAGACGAGCTACGAAGATGCGCCCCCCTCACAGGACGAAAGCGGGAGCGACGAGGGCGGTGGCGGCGGGCGCGGCGGCGGTGCGCGCGGCGGTGGCGGCGGTGGCGGTGGCGAGAGCCACGACGACGACGACATCCCGTTCTGAAGCTCGCAGACCTGCAGCGCGCGCAGCGCGTAGGCCTGTCAGCCGCCGTGCGGTTTGTCCGCAGGCGCCGCGACCTGGAGCGAGGCTTCCTCGAACAGCAGCGCCGCCATTTCATCGGTCAGCGCGGTCAGTTGTTCCGCGTGGTACTCGGGGCCGGTCTCGCCTGCATCGCGCAGCGCGTGGAGCTCGCGTGCGCGATCGAGCAGCTCGGCTTTGCGCGCATCGAGCTCGGCGGTCGAGGCCGTGGCGGACGGAGCCGGACCGCGGCGTGAGATCACGATGCCGGCGGCGAGCGCACAGAGCGCGAGCGCGGCCGCGATGAAGCGCCCTGGCCCGGGCCCGGGAATCCCGCGCAGCGTGATCTGCAAGCGACGAAACGGGATGTCGCCCACTTTGCGCTGCGTCTCGGTGACCCAGAAGCGCCGCCCGTTGTCGCTGTGCATCAGCGGCTCGGGCATGTCCGCGACCTCGATCGTCATGCCGGGCGGCGCGTCGGCGATCACACGATAGGCGAACGTGAGCCACGGAATCGGGATGCTGAGGTGTGCCTCCGAGCCGGAGAGCGGCACGTCGAAGCCCCAGAGCACGGTGACCTGGCCCGGCGGGAGCGAGCCGTGCACGCGCAGGCCTTCGTGCGGCGCTTCGACCACGTGCTGGTCGCTCATCGACTCTTGCGACTGCACGGCCATGAAGCCCTTGGGCAACGGCACGAGCACGCCGGCTTCTGGAAACACGTAGGTCGAACCGCCGAGGTTCAGGAGCTGGGCTTCCTGAACGACTTTGATGCGATCGTCCTTGAGCTCCAGCGACGTCGCGCCGAGGTAGAGCACGACCATGCGCTCGTCGCGCGTGACCGGAAGCCGGCGCATCTGCACTTCGTAGCCTCCGCGCGGCGGTAGGCGGAACGGCGTGCTGCTGTACTTCGCCCCTTGGTAGGGAACGTTGACGCGATAGGCCTGGCGTGGGGCGGGGGGGGGGGCGCGCCCCGCCCCCCCACCCCCCCGGCCCCCGCGCCCCCCGGGCGCCGGACCCCCGCCCCCCGGCAAACCAAAAGAAAGCGAGAGAGAAGCCGCGGGGGC
>JBIOJD010000377.1:0-4112 GCA_044450485.1 Polyangiales bacterium
AGCGCCTCGTCGACTGCAGCAAACATCGCCCCGGCCAACACACAGAGAAGGACGCCGATGACGTCGGTACTTGGTCCCCCTATCGAATCGCCCAACGCTCTAACGCTCCAGCAACCGACCCAAATCGTGTGCTTCCGCGATCAAGGAAGGAGCAACGACTCGGCAGTGTAACGGGGCGGTCGAGACCCCGCAAGGGCGCGGAGAAACGCCTTTATCCGCTTGAAATCATGAAGTTTTCTGGCGTCGATCCGGGGCGAGCGGAGGGCCCAGGCGGTCACTTGAGAACGCGGATGGCGCCCCGGTCGAGCAGGTCGACGAGCGTCTTGAGCGCTTCGAGCCGTGGCATGCCGCACACGTCGAGCACCTCTTCCACGGTCGAGACTCCGTCCACGCGCGAGAGCAGGAACCCGGAGCGGTGGTCGAGGCCGAGCCAGCGCAGCTCGGCGTCGCCGAGCGCAGGAACAGGAACCGCGTCGAGACGCCCGATCTTCGACGAGTACAAGCTCAGCAGGCGCTTGCGGCAGTTCTCCGCGCAGCGCTTGGCCTGCTCGTTGTGCGGCTCGCGCCCGAGGATCAGCTCGGCGAAGCGCAACGCCCCGGTGAGATCGTCGAGCGCGTAGAGCTCTTCCATTTCGCCGACCAGATCGAGCTGCACCGAAGGTCGCGAGCGGTTGACCAGATCGAGCGCGTCGCCCTCTTCAGCCACCGGCTCTGGCCGCAGGCTCGAACGCGTCGCGAGCTCGCGCAGCCTGTCGACCTCTTCGCTGCGCACCGGCGGCACGGTGCTCTGGCGGCTCATGCGCTCGAGCGTCCAGGCATCATGCCCCTCGCTCTGTCCGAGCGGTGGCGGGAAGCTCGATTTGCCCCCCTCCTTCGCGTGCTCTACGAGCTCTTCGAGCACCACCTCTTCGGCGCCCGCCGGCGGTCCAGACGCGGGGGGAAACAGGCTCACCCCTAGGCCCGACGGAAGCCTGGGCGGAGGCTTCTTCGAAGGCGAGCCCTCGGCGCCTCCCGTACGCGACCCGAACGCGCCGCGCGGAGGCTGTTGGCTACCCGGCTCTTTCTTGCGCTTGGACACTCCTCACGGACCGCCTCAAGGGAACGACTAGCTCACCTTGCCCACGACGCCTTTGAACATGCGCTGCGTGCGCGCCAGCGCGTCGATCTGGTCTAGCAGCTCGTCGGATTTGCCCGCCTGGATCAGCGCCCGGGCCTTGCCGACCACCCCGCGAGCCTTGTCGATGGCATCGCGTCCGAAGTCGCTGCCGGCGACGACCTGCTCCACCTCGGGGAACAGCGCCTCGATCTGCGCGATCAGCTTTTGCGCCTCTTGCGTGACCTGCTGGGTCTCGTCGTTCTGACGCCGCGCGACCGCGAAGCCCTTGGCGTCGTCGACCATGTTCTGGATCTCGTCGCGCGTGAGGCCGCTGGTCGCGGTGACGGTGATCGACTGCTGCTGTCCCGTCTCCATGTCCTTGGCGTGCACGCTCACGATGCCGTCCGAGTTGATCTCGAAGGTCACCTCGACCTCGACCTGCCCGGCCGGCGCTCGGCGCAAACCGGTCAGGATGAACTCGCCGAGCAGCTCGTTCTCGTCCGCACGGTGGGACTCGCCTTGCATCACCAAGATCTTCACCGCGGTCTGGTTGTCGCGGATGGTGGTGAACACCTTGGAGCGCGACGTGGGCACGGTGGTGTTGAGCGGGATCAGCTCTTCGAAGTAGCCACCGACGACCATGATGCCGAGCGTGTGCGGCGTCACGTCGAGCAGGATCATCTCGGAGGCTTCCTGGGTGAGCGCGACGCCCTGGATCGCGGCACCGAGCGCGACGACTTCGTCCGGGTGTACGCCCTTGCACGGCTCGCGCTCGAAGAACTCGCCGACGCGGCGCTGCACCAGCGGCATGCGCGTCATGCCGCCGACCAAAATCACTTCTTCGATCTCGTCCTTGCCGAGCCCGGCTTCTTCGAGCGTCTGGGCGCAGGTCTCGATCGTGCGCTCGACGAGATCCTGCGTCAGCTCTTGGAGCTGGTGGCGGCCGAGCACGCGTTGCAGATGCAGCGCCTCGTTGCGCGCGTTCGAAATGATGAACGGCAGGTTGACCTCGGTCTGCTCGACCCCGGACAGCTCGCACTTGGCTTTTTCCGCCGCGTCCTTCAGGCGCTGCAAGGCCATGCGGTCCTCACGCAGATCGATGCTGTGCTCTTCCTTGAAGCTCTCGACCAGCCAATCGATGATGCGCAGGTCGAAGTCCTCGCCGCCGAGGAACGTGTCGCCCGCGGTGCTCACGACCTTGAACACGCCCGTGCCGCTGATCTCCAGGATCGAGATGTCGAAGGTTCCGCCGCCGAGATCGTAGACCGCAACGGTCTTGTCGATGCGCTTGCCGAAGCCGTAGGCGAGCGCCGCCGCCGTCGGCTCGTTGATGATGCGAATCACGTCGAGGCCGGCGATCTTGCCCGAGTCCTTGGTCGCCTGACGCTGCGAGTCGTTGAAGTAGGCCGGGACTGTGACGACGGCTTTCTCCACGGAATGGCCGAGGTAATCCTCCGCGATCATCTTCATCTCTTGGAGGATCATCGCGCTGATCTCGGGCACGCTGTACGCCTTGCCGCGTAGCTGGATGCGCGCATCGCCGTGGGGACCCTGCACGATGGTGTACGGACAGTTGGCGATCGCCGTCTGCACTTGCTGGCTGTCCCACTTGCGGCCGATCAGGCGCTTGGCCGCAAACACCGTGTGCTCGGCGTTGGTGACCGCCTGGCGTTTCGCGATGTGTCCGACGAGGCGCTTGCCCGCCTCGGTGATGGCGACCATCGAGGGCGTGGTCTTGTAGCCGCCGCGGTTGGCGATCACGACCGGCTGTCCGCCCTCCACCACGGCCACGCACGAGTTGGTCGTGCCCAAGTCGATGCCGATGACTGTTTCCATGCGCTCTTTTTGGGGCGGCTTACCGCGCCTCGCGTAGGAGATTGTTCACCATTTCGTCTCGCGGAGCCAAATGCGCGGCCTTCTCCAGCTCGCGCAAGGCGTTGAGCTTGAGCCCAGCCGCCAAGTATACACGAGCCAACACGGTGAGATTGGTAACGTTCTTGCCGTCCAGGGCCACCGCCTTTTGCGCGTACTTCTGGGCCCGGTGCAGGTCGGAACGGGTCTTGAGCATGGCCTCGGCCGCGCTCCGCGCAGCGGCCGCGTCCTCGGGCCGGCCGTCGCTCACGCGCGCCCACGAGCGCGCCGCAGCCTCCCAATTCGAGGTCTTCTCCTCGTACTGAGCCTGCTTCTCGTAGTTGTCGGCGAGGTTACGTGCGACTACCTTGCTCACCCTCTCGTACTCGGCGAGCAGCTCCGGGTTGTTCGGGTCGACCACCAGGCCAGCCTGCAGTTGGCTTGCGGCGAACAACGGGTCTCCGGAGCGCTCGGCGTCCTGCGCCTTCTTCAGAAAGCCCTGAGCTTGGCTCGTGGTGGCGCCGGTCATGCCGGCGCTCACCCGGATCGACTGGCGCAAGCCCTCGACCACGCTCCTTTGGTTCTGTGAAGACGGCTGGTCGTTCGCCGGCGGCGGAGCTGGCGGGGGCGGACGTTGCGAGATCGAGCCCATCCTCTGCAGCAACCGATCTCGCACGCGCGCCCTGCGCTCGGCGCTCGTCGGGGCGGGTCGCAGCGTCGTTTGCGGCGGACGGGAGGAGCGAGGCGCTGCAGCCGGCTCCATCACGGGCGCGCGCGGTGGCCGCAGTTCCTCCTTGCTCGGCATCTGCGCCGCCTGCTCGGCCGCGCGCTCGCGCGCCCGATCGCCGGCCTGTTGCAGCGCCTGGATCTCAGCGGCCGAGAACTCGAGCGAGTCGAGCGTCTGCCGCACCGCTCGCGTGCGCTCGGTCGTCAGCAGGTACTCGTCGTACTCAGCCCGTTTCTTGGGCTTGCCGAGCGTCTCGTAGGCCTCGGTCAGGCGCTTGAAGACGCCTTCCATCTTCGGCTTGAAGCCGCCGAGCTGCTTGCCGAAGTGGGCGTCGGGGTGAAACAGCTTCGACAGCTCGAAGTACGCGTTGCGGATCGCGCGCTTGTCGGCCTTTCGCTCGACCCCGAGGACCGCATACAGATCGAGCCCCTCGAGCGC
>JBIOJD010000378.1:0-4106 GCA_044450485.1 Polyangiales bacterium
CACCAACGCCTACGACGAGGCGGTCACCACGCCCACCGAGGAATCGGTGCGGCGTGCGATCGCGATCCAGCTCATCATTCAACGCGAGCTCGGGCTGTCGCAAAACGAAAATCCGCTACAAGGCTCGTACGTGATCGAGCGTCTGACCGACGCGGTCGAAGACGCGGTGCTGCTGGAGCTCGAGCGGCTATCGGATCGCGGCGGCGTGCTGGGCGCGATGGAGACGCTGTATCAGCGCTCGAAGATCCAGGAAGAGAGCCTTTACTACGAGCAGCTCAAGCACTCGGGCAAGCTCCCGATCGTGGGCGTGAACACCTTCGAGAGCCCGCATCCCGCCGAGGCGGCCGCACCGCCTCCGGTCGCGCGTTCCACCGACGACGAGAAGCGCGCGCAGCTCGCGAGCCTGCGCGCGTTCCAAGCGCGTTCCGCCGAGCAGCGCGGGCCCGCGCTCGCCAGCCTGCAGCTCGGGGCACGACGCGGCGAGAACGTGTTCGCAGCGCTGATGCAGACCGTCAAGCACGCAAGCCTCGGCGAGATCACGCAAGCCCTGTTCGAGGTCGGCGGCGCCTATCGCCGCGCGATGTAGCGTCGATGCGCGGTGCAACCAGACCCGGGGTCGGCCTGGCCGCCGCGCTCCCGCTGCTCGGCGCTGGGGCGCCTGTGTACGCGCAGGCCGCCGGGTTCTCGATCAATGCGAGCTCGGACCTCGGCAGCCTCTTGCCCGTGCTCGCGGCGCTCCTGCTGCGCCGACGCAGGCGAGCTACCCCAGACCGAGGCGCCGCGCGATGATCAGCTTCATGATCTCGCTCGTTCCCGCGTAGATGGTCTGCACCGCCGCGTCGGCATAGTCCGTCGAGATCGGGTATTCGGTCATGAAGCCGTAGCCGCCGAAGAGCTGCAGGCACTCGCTCGTGAGCCGCTTCTGCAGCTCTGTGGTCCACAGCTTGGCCATGCTGACTTCGCTCACGAGCTCCTCGCCACGGACGTGCGCAGCGAGCAAGCGGTCGACGAAAACTTGGCCGATCTCGACCTCGGTCGCGAGCTCGGCGAGCTTGAACTGCGTATTCTGGAAGCTAGCGATCGGCTGCCCGAACGCGCGGCGTTGCTTCACGTACTCGAGCGTGTCGTCGAGCGAACGGCGACAGGATGCAATCGAGCCCACTGCGATCACCAGCCGCTCTTGCTGGAGCTGGCGCATCAGGTACTTGAAGCCTTGTCCCTCCTCGCCGAGCAGGTTCGACGTAGGCACGCGGCAGTCGTTGAAGAACAGCTCACTCGTGTCCTGACCGCGCAGCCCGAGCTTGTCGAGCTTACGCCCGCGCTCGAAGCCGGGGCTCGTCGTCTCGACCAAGATCAGGCTGATGCCGCGGTGGGGCGGCTGCGTTTGAGGATCGGTCTTGGCCACCACGATCACGAGATCGCAGTTCTGGCCGTTGCTGATGAAGGTCTTGGCGCCGTTCAGCACGTAGTGCTCGCCCTCGCGGCGCGCTCGGGTCTGCACTGCCGCCAGATCCGAGCCGGTGCCGGGCTCGGTCATGGCGATCGCCAGCAAGCAGTCGCCGAGGATCGCGGGCCGCAGAAAACGCTGTCTCTGTGCCTCGCTGCCGTAATGCAAGAGATACGGCATGCAGATGTCGCTGTGGAGCGACGTCTGCAGCGCGTGCGCGCGCGCGGTCGCGAGCTCCTCGATCACGATCGCGTCGTAGAGAAAATCACCGCCGCCCCCACCGTAGCGCTCGGGCATCGCAGCGCCGAGGTACCCGGCCTGACCCAACTTCTTCCAGGCCGCTTTGTCGCTCTGGCCGCGCGCGTTCCATTCCGCGAGCTTCGGCGTGATCTCGGCCTCGATGAAACGCCGCAGCCCCGCGCGGAACAGGTCGTGCTCGGCGCTCCAGATCTCGCGCTTCATGATCTCAGCGCAATTCGATGCCCGGATAGAGCGGATAGCGCGCGAGCAAGTCCGCGACCCGCGCGCGCGCCGCGGCGGGGACCTTCGGCTCGACCTCGTACTTGACCAGCGACGGCTGCCCGTCCTTCTTGCCCGCAGCCTTGGTGGCGGCCAGCACCGACTGCAGGATGCCCGCAATCTCCTGCATTTCGGCCGCGCCCATGCCGAGCGTGGTCATGGCAGGCGTGCCGAGCCGCAGCCCGCTCGTGTACCAAGCGCCATTCGGATCGTTCGGGATCACGTTGCGGTTGAGCGTGAGATCGGCCTCGCGCAGCACCGCCTCGGCCTGCCTGCCGTTGAGGCCAAAGCCGCGCACGTCGAGCAGCACCAGGTGATTCTCCGTGCCGCCGGTCACGACCTTGACGCCCTTCGAGAGCAACGCCTCGGCCAGCACGCGCGCGTTGTCGACCACGCGCGCCGCGTACTTCGCGAAGTCCGGCTTGCTGGCTTCGAGCAGGGCTACGGCCTTGGCCGCCATCACGTGCGGCAGCGGTCCGCCGAGCACGAGTGGACACCCGCGATCGAGCGTCTCCGCGAGCGCCTTCTGGCACATCACGAGACCGCCGCGCGGCCCGCGCAGCGTCTTGTGCGTGGTCGTGGTCACGATGTGCGCGTGCGCCACCGGATCGAAATCGCCCGTGAACACGTGTCCCGCGACCAAGCCCGCGAAGTGCGCCATGTCGACCATCAACGTCGCACCGACCTCGTCCGCGATCTCGCGGAAGATTCTGAAGTTGATCTTGCGCGGATACGAGCTGTAGCCGGCCACGAGCAACAACGGGCGCTCCTGTCGCGCGCGCGCTCGCACGTGATCGTAGTCGAGCAGGCAGGTGCTCGGGTCGACGCCGTAGCTGCAGTAGCGGAAGAGCTTGCCCGAGACGTTGGGCCGGAAGCCGTGCGTGAGGTGGCCGCCCGAGTCGAGCGCCATGCCCATCATCTTCTGATCGCCGAGCTCGCGCCGGAGAACCTCCCACTCTTGCTCGGAGAGCTCGCCGACCGCTTTCTTGCCGAGGTGCTCGAGCGCTGGGTTCTCGACCTTCGCGGTGAGCACGGTCCAGAACGCGACCAAGTTAGCGTCGATGCCGCTATGCGGCTGCACGTACGCGTGATCAGCGCCGAACAGCTTGCACGCGAGCTCGGCCGCACGGGTCTCGATCGCATCGACGTTGTCGCAGCCTGCGTAGAAGCGGTGACCCGGCGAGCCTTCGGAGTACTTGTCGCTGAGCCAGTTGCCCATGGCGAGCAGCACGGCCGGCGAGGCGAAGTTCTCGCTCGCGATCAGCTTGAGCTTGCTGCGTTGATCGCGCAGCTCTTGAAGCGTCGCTTCGGCGATCTCCGGCAGCACGGCGGCCACGCTGTCGAGCGCCGCCGCGAACGCGACCGTTTCGAGTGAAAGCGCTCCCTTGGTGTAGCCGGGGAGCTTCTTGGTCAAGTACTCGTCGAGCAATGAGCCAACAGGCATGGGCACGCCTCCGCGTATGTGGCGAATTCAGGCCCAGGCGTGCGGCCGCAGACGCCGTCGCTCCCCGGTGGGTCTCTCCACCTGAACGCCAGTCACGACGGTCGCTCCCGAAGCTAGAAGCCAAGGGGCACGGTGTCAACCGGAGCCGGATTTCCGAGCCGAAACGGGGCGCGCCACCGACCGCCACGGTCTATAACTGCACGCACGATGCAAGATTCCGAGGTCGACGTCGCGATCGTGGGCGCGGGCGCGGTGGGGCTGGCCTGCGCCGCAGTGCTCGCGTCGTCCGGACACGGGGTGATCGTGATCGAGCGCCGCAAGCTCATCGGCGAGGAGACCTCCAGTCGCAACAGCGGCGTGATTCATGCCGGGCTCTACTACCCGCACGGCTCGCTCAAAGCGCTCAGCTGCGTCGAGGGCCGCGCGCGCGTGTATGCGCGCTGCGCCCGCGAAGGCCTGGCGCACCGCAAGTGCGGCAAGCTGGTGGTCGCCACTGATGACGCCGAGCGCGCGCAGCTCGAGACCATCTACCAGCGCGGCGTGCAGAACGGCGCTGGCGCGTTGCGCATCATCGACGCCGTCGAGCTGCGAAGGCTCGAGCCGCGCGTGCGCGCGATTGCGGCCCTGTGGTCGCCGGAAACGGGCATCGTCGATGCCCACGAGCTGATGGCGAGCTACAAGCGCGAGGCCATGCAG
>JBIOJD010000379.1:0-4098 GCA_044450485.1 Polyangiales bacterium
GCGCGCTGTGACTGCCCCGTGTGCACGCGCTTCAGCCGCGCCTATCTACGGCACTTGATTCACGCCGAGGAGATGCTCGGCCCACGCTTGATCACGCAGCACAACCTCTGGTTCTACGCGAGCCTGATGCGGCACGCCCGCCAAGCGATCCTCGAGCACCGCTTCGAGCAGTTCGCCCGTGACACCGAGCAACGCATGCTCGAGCTAGACGAGGTGGGGCCGGTAGTTGCGGTAGCGCACGATGCTGAACGGTAGGCCAGATTCGAGCACGCGGCTGCGAGCGGCGGCGAGGTCGTCGGTCCAGCGCAGGTCGACGCCGGCCGCCTCCTGGCGCGCTTGTAGCTCACCCACGGGCGCGCAGCGCAACGGTTCGATGGGCGTCGCGGCTACCCATTGGCCCTCGGCCTCCTGCCACGGCGTGAACGGGCCCGGCTCGAACACGTACTCGTAGAGCACGCAGGCGCGCGTCGCCTCGCGCTCCGAGCGCGGCGCGAAGTGGACGCGCTCGCGCTCGGTCTCGAACAACTCCTGCAAGCGCGCCCGCTGCAGCGCGTCGTTGCCCCAGACCGTCACTCGGGGACAGGCCCGCGGAAAGAAGTAGAGCGCCGCGTAGCGCGCCTCGACTGCCCACACGTAGGGCGGCGAAGAGGGATTGGTCGGCGGCACGTGCGGCACGAAGCGCGCGATCGCAGGATCCTCGCTGTAGTGGAACAGGGTTGCTCGCGGCTCTGGCGTGATCGTCCACACGGCGCCACGCTGCCATGGCAGGTGCCCCTCCGCATGGCATCCTGCTCTTGGCGAGCGGCACGCTGTATTGGCAGGACGGCGGATGGACTCATAGCTACCGCACGGATGGCACGGGCGGCGTGGTACAGGCTGCCAGTGACGGCGACATTCCTGGCGCTAGCGATTTCAACCTCGCGGTCGATGCCACGACCTTGTACCAAATCGCGAGCGGCTCGACGACCGCCCTGGACGCCACGCTGCTGACGGGTGGCAACTCGATTCGACTTGCCACTGCAACTGACGCGGGCACCGCATGGGGCCTCGCCGTCGACGCTGCACACGTGTATTGGGGGCACGATCGCTACAACCGGGCTACGGGAGCTATGAGCTGGGCGATCGAGCGTTCCGACAAGACGCCGGGCACTTCGATGCCGCTCGTGGAAGATCCGGCCCTAGCTTCTTCCATGCTCGCGCTCGACGACACCGCCTTGTACGTCGTGGCGACCGGAGCTTCCAGTGGAGCCCAGGCTGACGGGCTGGTAGTGCGCATCCCCAAGAAGTAGCGCTGCGGTTCGTGGTCGCGCGGTCGCCTTGCCGCCGCGGCGGCTGCCGAGCGCTCAGGGGACCGGAGCGCGTTCTCGTCGAGGTGGACAGCCGCCGACGAGGCCCGTCAGTTCGGCTTCGAGGACAAGGCGTGAAGCTCGCCCCTCCGCAGGTAGCCGTGCAGCGCGCGTTCGAGCCGGGCGACTTGATCGGGGTCGAGAAACGGCGGCTGGTCACCGCGCTGGTAGCTCATCAGGTTGCCGGGTGTCTGGCTGTGCGCGGGGTTGCCGAGAAAGTGCCCGAGCTCGTGGGCGAGGACATCCGGGCCGGCGATCGACGATAGGATCACGAAGTGCGCGCCCGGGTGCGTGTGCGAGTGCCAGTGCACGCCGCGCCGGAGCCGGGGCGGCTCGTCGACGTCGCGCAGCGAGCGCACCACGAAGCAGTCGATGACGCCTCGGCCGACCTCGGCGCCGAGCGCATCGCGATCGCCACGGCTCTCGAGCTCGCTGTGCTGGGCGTCGAGCGGCAGCGTGGCCGCTTGCGCAAACGCTACGCCGTACGGCGCGAAGATCTGGTTGGCTGTCATCAGCCGCTCCGTGATGAACGCGGGTGGCACCACCGGCTCGCCGTCGATCTGCGCCACGTGAAAGGTGATCGGAAGCACGACCACCTCGGTCGCAGCGGCGGCGGCGGTCTTCGCGCCGACCGCCAGCACGGCCAGGGCCAGCGCTGTGCAACGACCGTTCACGTCCCTGACCATGGATCAATCGTCAATCCGCGTCGCGTCGAATTCGCATTTATGTATGAAACCCGTCACATCGCTGCTACGCGTGCCGCCCCATGCTCATCGACGGTGGTTGCCGTTCGACCGCAGGTGTTGAAGAGCGATGACAGATCAAGACAAGCAGGAGCGTCCCTCACAACGCCCGAGCGCCCCGCCCCGGCGTCCACGCGACGAGATCAAGAGTCAGCTTCGGCGGCTGGGCCGTGCGTCGCGCACGGTGGACATCGTGCGCGAGCTTCAGCGGCTCGCGCTGCGGTTCGGGCCGAAGCCGCGCCTCGGCGACCTGCCCTTGGGGTCGCTGACAGCGCTGGCCGAGGGGCACCTCCGAGATCGGCGCGAGCCTTCGCGGGATCCGCTCACCGGGCTGCTCGACGCCGCTGCGTTCGACGCGCTGTGGCGCGCGCACGCCGAGCTACGCGCGGCGGGTGAGGATGGCGCGGGAGCGGTCGCCGTGACCGTGACTCTATGTGGGTGCAGCCAGACGTGTGAGGAGCGCATCCCGGCCCTGTTACGGCAGCTCGCGGCTGCGTGCGTGGAGGCCGTCGCCTTAGGTGACTGCGTGGGGCGCATTGCGCCGACGACGCTCGCGGTCCTGCCAGTGAACGGCGGCGCTCGCGGTGCGGAGATCGTCGCGGCGCGTCTGCACCGCTTGTGCGGCGCGATCGTGAACGAGCATCCGCCCGTGCGCATCGAGGTCGCGTTGCGCGCGCTCGGGGGTGCCCGCGTGCAAGTCGAGCCGCGGCTCTCGGGGCATGCGCTCTCAGGCGATCCGTGCGCGCTGTGTCACGGTTCGCAACAGTTCGGCGATGCGCACGTCTCGTCGTAGCTGCTCGAGCGAGAGCAACGTGCGCCGTGACCAATTGGGCTGATCCGAGAGCGCGGTCGCCGGTAGGTTGAGCGCGTCGCGCTCGAGCATCAGGTCATCGAGCGCGAGCCCGATCAAGCGGGAAGCACCAGAGGCGAGCAGCAGATAGAGCGCCCGGGTCAGCTCTTCGATCGGCGGATCCCCCGAGCCTTCCGGCAGAAGTCCCTCGCGGCGCAGGAGCGCCAACAATCCGGTCTTGGCCGACGCGCGCTCCGCGCGTGCGTGCGCCAGGGCTTCGTCGGTCTCGATGTTGCCGGCAGCGCGCCGCAGCTCGAGGTCGCGATCCCCGAAGAAGCCGGCGATGGGCGGCAGGTCGTGTGTGCCGATCGTCGCGAACGCCCCGCGCGCATACGACCGCGGAGACCGGGGCGCGCCGTCCCACTCGCGCTCGAAATAGAGCACCTGCGAGCGCAAGACTGCATTGTCAGCCATGCGCTCCCGAAAACCATCGGGCACCACGCCGAGGTCTTCACCGACGACCAGCGTGCGCGCACGCCTGCTCTCGAGCGCCAGGAGCCCACACAGATCGTCGAACGGAAATGCGACGTACGCGCCGGCCTGGGCGCTCGCGCCCTCCGGCACCCAGAACTGGCGCGCGAGGCCCATGACGTGGTCGATGCGCAGCGCGCCGACGTGACGCAGCGCCTGCCGCAGCAGGACCGTCATGCTGCGATAGCGATCGGCGCGCAGCGCGATCGGGTGGAGCGGGACGATCCCCCAGCTCTGGCCCCGCTCCGAGTATGTGTCGGGCGGTGCACCGATGCTCACTCCGCGCGCATACAGCTCCGGTCGAGCCCACACGTCGGCCGAGAAGGGCGCATCGCCGACCGCGAGATCGCCGTAGAGCCCGATGGCCATGCCGGCGCTGCGCGCGGTGTTGGCGCACGCTTCGAGCTGCTGCTCGAGCTCGAACTGCAAGTACGCATGGAAATCGACGTTCTCCATGTGCTCGGTCGCGAAGCGCTCGACCGCGTTCGAGCGCGGGTCGCGCAACGACGCCGGCCACACGCGAAAATCGGCGCAGGCCGAATCCTGAGCGCACAGCTGCTCGCGCAGCGCGCAGAACGTGGCGAAGTGGCGCAACGGCTCGCCCTGTCGGCTGCGGTACGCGGCGTAGGCGCGGCCGAGCTGGGTGCCTTTGCCGCGGTGGATTTGGGCAAAGACTGCGTGCGCGACC
>JBIOJD010000380.1:0-4092 GCA_044450485.1 Polyangiales bacterium
AGAGCAACGCCAGGCGCTCGCTGCGGGCATCCCGTTTCCGGCGCGCCTCGGCGACCCCGACGAGTACGCGATGCTGGCGCTGCACATGGTGGAAAACCCATACCTGAACGGCGAGACAGTGCGCCTCGACGGCGCGCTGCGAATGCCACCCAAGTGAGTCGGCCCTAGGCCAGAGCGAGGGCAACCGCTCAGAAGCCGCGTGCCTGCTTTCGCAACGCCAACTCTCTCGAGCTCGGCTCGGCTCGCTCTGCGATCTCGAGCAAGGCCCTGGCTTCGGCCGTGTCGCGAGCCGCCGCCTCCCCGAGCATTGCCGTCGCGGCCATTCGGGCATTCCGCAGCGGGACACTTTCCGCACCGGTGAGCTCACGGCGCGCGACCAGCTCGCGCAGGTTGTCATACGGCAGCCGCTGAAACGAAAACGGCGCGGTGTACTCGATCCAGGTGTGGTCGTCGGTGATGAGCGGCGTACCCTCGACCATCTGCTTCAGCACGGCCGGTCGAAACGCGGCGAGCGCGGCGAGCTGCTCCGGCGTGTCGATCAGAACCAGCCCGAGATCTGCTCGGATCTCGGGGTCGGCGAAGCCTTTGGCAAAGCGCGCGGCGCTCGGCAGGTCCGGTCCGGCGTTGCCGACCAGGATCGCGTCGTTGTGGCTGTTGTACACGATCGCGTCGGGGAAGACCGACACAAAGCTCCGCAGGACACCGCGCACGTCCCGCTGGCTCAACTGGTACAGCGGCAACCAATGCGAGACGATGCCGCCCGGGTTGAGCCGCGCGCGCACGGCAGCGAAGTAGTCTCGGGTGTACAAGGTGGAAGCCCCGGCCACATACGGATGGATGGGATCGACCGTGATCACGTCGTATCGCTGCGCGCCCGTGCGCAGGAACGCGCGCCCGTCCTCGATGGTAATCGCGACCCGGGGATTCCCGACGACGCCATGGTTGAGATCGGCGAAGGTACGCGCCGCGCCCGGAACGATGCTGGATAGCTCGGCCACGTCGACGTGGCCGTAGAGCGAGAGGCAGCCCGCGGTCATCCCGCTGCCCAAGCCGACGACGAGCGAGCGCTTGACGTTCCCGTGCAGCAGCGCAGGCACGTGCGCAAGCAGATATTGGTTCCGCATGTCCAGCTCGGTGTCGGTCGCCTCGGGCCTGCCGTCAACGAAGAAAGCGCGCGAGCCCCAGCGGCGCTCGACGAGCACGGTGGTGTTGGCGCCCTCGGCTGCATAGAGGATCTTCGAGCCAGCAAGACGCGTCTCGGGTCCCTCGCGGACGAGCAATCGCCTGTTGCTCGGAGACATCATGTGAATGCCGCCCCAGAAGAGCACCAGGTCGATCGGCGGCTGCGTCACGGCAATGAGCACCGTCACCGCCACGGGCAGGAACAGCAACACACGCCGAGCTCGGATCGAAGGATCGAGCGCCGCGCAGTAGCACAGCAATCCGCCCGCCACGGCGATGATTCCGCCGGCCGACCGCGAGCCCTGCATGGGAATGAGCACCAAGCCCACGCCGAGTGAGCCCGCCAGGGCTCCAACTGTGTTCGCGGCGTACATGAAGCCGGTTGCGGTGGCCACACCATGGCGCGGGGCGAGCGCGCGAATGCCGAGCGGAAGCGCGGCGCCTGACAGAATCGTCGCCGGAAGCACCAGCATCGCGGAGACAACGAGCGGTACGCAGAACACGCGCCAGGCGGGGGAGTCTGAAAGCTCCAGCAAGTAGAGCGTGGGCACGACGAGATCGGGCACCCAGCGATACGTCGCCAGCGCCGACAGCGCCGTGAGCACGGACAGCGCCGCAAATGTGAGCTGCGGTGTAGCCGACTTGTCGCCCCAACGTGCCGCGGATGCACTGCCGATCGACAAGCCGAGCAGCACCGCGACCAGCATCGCGGCATAGGCGTACACCGTGGATCCGAGCAGGGGGACCAGGGTCTTCGACCAGATCACCTCGTAGCCGAGCACGGTCAGACCAGCACCGGCCGAGGCCAGGAGCAACCACCAAGGAAGCGTCGCACCGCGGTGCTCCTCGGCGCGCGGCCCAGGTTCCATGGTCGGAACATGGCGCGCGACCCAGACGGCGATCAGCGCCGCGCACGAGCTGAAGCCGATCGCCGCGCGCAGCGTCCAGGTCTCACCCCAGAGGCGAAGCAGCCAGAAGCCGGAAACCAGCGTCCCGACCACAGCGCCCACGTTGTTGGCCATGTACAGCGTGCCAAATCCGCGCGAGGCCTCGCCCTCGCGCGGCGCGAGACCCTGCGTCATGAACGGCAGGGTCGCACCCATCAAGAAGGTTGGTGGCAGCAGCGCGCCTGCGCTGATCACCAAGCGCACCGCGTTGCGCACGAGCAAGGTGGTGGCGGGCGACGAGAGCAGCGCATAGAGCGAAGGAATCGCGGCGAGCAGCCATGATGAAAGCAGCGCCAAGCCTGCAATGGCGCACTCGAGGCCCGCATACGTCATCAGACTGCGTCTCGGCGGCATTCGGTGCGCCAAACGCCCAGCCGCTCTCGCTCCCCACCCGAGGCCCCCCATGAACACCGCAAGCACGGTGGCTGCGGCAGGTGCCGTGGCACCGAACGCGCGTCCAAGCATGCGGAACCAGACCATCTGGTATACCAGCCCGGCACAGCCCGAACAGCCGAGCGCACATGGCAGCGCGATGCGCCGCAGCGTGTGGACCTGCCTTCCGATGGACACGACGCCCATTACATCACACCGCGGCGCCGGCAGGACACGACCTCCAGTTCTGTCGCAACGCCCCATGTCGACTTGCCGTGGGTGCCGGCACGCAGTATTCTGAGGCTCGATGTCTCACGTGAGCTATCGGTTCTGGTGGTTTACCTACGCGTCCTTCGCGGGACGGCGCCAGGGTACGGCCACGTAGCTCCTCACGTAGCCAACGCAATGTCTCAACCCCTGGTCGCCCCCGCGATCAGGGGTTTTTTGCTTCTGGAGCTCTCATGGAAACGCCCCCAACCAACAACCTCAGGGTCGAAAGCATCTCGGTGCTGCCAACGCCCGACGCGCTCAAGCAAGCCTTGCCGGCGAGCCCCGCCGCGCTCGAGCTCGTGACCCGTACGCGGCAGCAGATCGAGGCCGTGCTCGACGGGAAGGACCCGCGCCTGCTCGTCATCGTCGGCCCGTGCTCGGTGCACGACGCGGCCGCCGCGCTCGAGTACGGCGAGCGGCTGGCGGCGCTGCGCGAGCGCCTCGGGCAGGAGCTGCTGATCGTGATGCGGGTCTATTTCGAGAAGCCGCGCACCACGCTCGGCTGGAAGGGGCTGATCAACGACCCTCGCCTCGACGGCTCGTGCGACGTGGCGAGCGGGCTCGCGCTCGCGCGCAAGCTGCTGCTCCAGCTCTGCGAGCTCGGGGTGCCCGCCGCCACCGAGACGCTCGACCCGGTCGCGCCGCAGTACATGGCGGACTTGCTGGCCTGGACCGCGATCGGGGCGCGCACGACGGAGAGCCAGACCCACCGCGAGATGGCCTCGGGGCTGTCGATGCCGGTCGGCTTCAAGAACGGCACCGAAGGCGGGTTGCAGATCGCGATCGACGCGATGAAGGCCGCGCGCGCGCCGCACAGCTTCATCGGAATCGACTCGGCCGGGCGCGTCGGCGTGGTGCGCACCAAAGGCAACCCGTACACGCATCTCACGCTGCGCGGCGGACGGGGCCGGCCGAACTACCACGCGCCCGAAGTCCAGCACGCGTGTCAGGCGCTGCGCGACGCGGGCCTGCGGCCCGGGGTCGTCGTGGACTGCAGCCACGACAACAGCGGCAAGAACCACGAGAATCAGCCCAAGGTGCTGTACGAGCTGATGGGCCAGCTCGAGGCCGGCTCCGAGCACGTGCTCGGCGTGATGCTGGAGAGCAACCTGAAGGCCGGCCGCCAGGATCTCGTGCCGGGCAAGCCGCGCGTCTACGGCCAGAGCATCACGGATGCCTGCATCGACTTCGAGGCAACCGAGACGCTGCTCACCGCGCTGGCCAAGGTGCAGAAAGGCCGGCGGCGCGGCGCGCGCTGAACAAAACGCCGTGCTACAGCCGCGGCGTGACTTCGCGCCGCTCGACTCCCGAGCCCCGTGTG
>JBIOJD010000381.1:0-4054 GCA_044450485.1 Polyangiales bacterium
GCGAGAACAGCGGCCAGTTGCGCGAGCCTCCACCGCGGATGTTGCGGCTGCCGACCACGATGTCGGCCTTGTCCTCTGCAATCATGCGCGTCATCGTCGGCAGAACCCCGACCGGGTGGCTCCCGTCCGCGTCCATCACCACGCACACGGAGCCACGCGCCTGCGCGAAGCCTTGCAGCACGGCGGTCGCGAGACCGCGCTCGTCCTTGCGGCGGATCACGCGGAGCTCGTAACGTTGCGCGAGACGTTCGGCGACGTCCGCCGTCCCGTCGGGCGAGCCGTCGTCCACCACGAGGATTTCGTACGCGATCTGCGCGGCGGAAAGCGTCTCCGCGATGCGCGGGACGATCACTGCCAGCGACTCGGCCTCGTTGTAGGTCGGCAACACGACCGAGACCAGCGGACCGACCGGCGGCATGATTCTCTTTCAGCCAGACGGGCTCAGCGCTTGATCGGCTGAGCTTTGAGCGCGGCCTTGCCTTCTTTGACCTGCACGCTGAAGCGCACGAACTTCACGCCCTGCTTCTCGACGATCTGGTCGCGTGTCTTGCGCAGCGTGACACCGAACTTCTCGAAGGTCAGGTTGTCGATGGGCTCGCCGCATTGCTTGCGGGTCGCGAGGTATTGCTCGAACACCTCGCGGAAGTGAGCATCTTCGTCGAAGCCGGCGCCGTTGTCCGGGCTGGTTGCGGCGGCTGCCGCCGGACGGGGCACGGGTGGTGGAGGCGCGACGTTGGCCGCCTGCGGACGCGCCGCCGCGGGCGGTGCAGCGACAGGTAGAGGCGGGGCTGCGGCCGCAGGCAGCGGTGACGGGGTAGGGGCCTTTGCCGCGCTCGCGGGCACAGCCGCCTTCGGCACCGCAGCCGTGGCCTTCGGAGCGCTCGCGGCAGCCGCGGCCTCGGGCTCGGCATCCGGGTCGCTCGCGAAGCCGAAGAACGGTGCACTGCTCGCCTCAGGGGTTGGTCCCAGGATCTCGTCGAGGTTTGCCTTCTTGCGTGTCGTCGGCGCGCGCTCAGCCGCCTTTTCGACTTCCTTGTCGATTGCATGGTTGATGCGATCGGCCAGCTTGCGGTACGCGCCGCGCCACTCGGTGACGATCAGTCGATCGCGCTCCCCTGCTGCGATCTGGTCGGTCTTGCGCAGCATCTGCTTCATGTGGCGATCGCGCTCGAGGTACAGAAACAACAGGCCGATCGCCGCGAGCAGCACCGCTGCGCCACCGAGCTGCGGAAGCGGCAACGCTTTCACGTCGTCTTGCGAGGCCAGCGCGAATAGCTGTTCCGGTGAGGTGAGCAGCTTGCGGGGGCGCGCGATCGCGTAGCCGACACCGGCGCTCGCCGCGCTGCCCGTGATCGGCACCAGCACCGCGCGTCCGCCTTCCTGCAACGGCATCAGCTCATTGCGCTCGCCGCTCAGGAATTTCGGGTCCGTCGCCAGCTTCGCCGCCACGGCCGCGATCTCGGTCGGCTGTGGTGCCGAGGCGACGTCGTTCGGCACTTGGCTGCCGAGGATGTCGCCGCCGTGGAAGAACGCCACCGTCGCTCCGCCGAGATACGCCGCGAGCTTCTGCGGCAATCCCTTGTCGAGGCGGTAGCCGTGCACGATCGCGCCCGCGTACTCCGTGCCCGACATCACCGGCCGCGCCGCCATCCGGTAGACGCGGCGGTCGTAGATCCACACGTCGTCGCGCACGTAGCCTTGCAGCGCGCGCTTGACCAGGGGAAAGGTCTGCAAGCTCGCGCCCGGCGGGTTCGCTTCGAGCGGCCCGAGCTGCGCGATGATCCGTCCATCGCCGTCGAGCGCGAACGCGATGTCGGGCTCGAGCTCCTTGTCCTTCTGGTCGTCGCCGCCCTCTGCGCCCGAGCCCGCGGCCTCGACGATGCGGCCGACGTGCGCGCGCAGCGTGTCTTTGACGGCCGCGCTGATCTCGCGCAGCTTCTTGTCGTCGCTCACGCCTTGGGCCTGCCGCAGCAAGCCGCCGAGCTTGTTGTCCACGGTGATGAAAGCGATGCGGTCCAAGCGCGAGCGCGCTTCCAGCCGCAGCATCGCGTTGGCCATGGCGCGGTCGTGTTGCAGCGAGTCCGCCAAGGCCTCGTCGCTCTTGCCGTTGATCACCGCTTGACCGAGCAGGGCGAGCACGGCCATCGCGGTGGCCGCGACCGCGAGAAACACGTACCAAAAGCGCGAAAGCAGCATCTAAAGCACCTGCGGGCGCCCTACTTCGTTGCGGGGCTCTGGGTGAGCGCGATGGGGTTCACGCTCAAGGGACGTGAGCCCACTTCGACTTGCTGCGCGACGAGCTCCTTGTCGCCGTGCAGCACCTTCAGCACGTACTTGCCAGGTTGCACGTCCTTGAACGTGTATTGGCCTTCGGCGTCGACCGTGCCTACCGCGATCAAATCGGGCAGCGCGTGAAGCTGACCGGTGACGTGGGAGATCACCTTGTCGTGGAGTGGCCAGCTTCCCGGTCGTTTGATCTCGACCGAGCGCCGCCCGCGCGGTGAGATCGCCTCGGCCGAGAAGCCCTCGAGCCCGTCGGCGTAAAGCTCATGCGCGAACTCGTCGTCGTTGCGTATGAGCAGCGTGGCGCCGCTGCGCACCACGATGGTGGATGGCAGCAGCCCTCCGCCCGAGAAGGTCACCTCGATGCGATCGAGGCCCTTGGGCTCGCCCTCGCCGAGCAGCACCACCGCGAGCTCGCGTCGCGCGTCCACCCGGTCGTGGCGCACTTCTTTGAAACCGTTCTCGAGCTCCCAGTTGCACGAGGGTCGCTTGGCCACGACGGGCGCGGGTTTGTACGCTCCGAGCACCAGCTTGCCGGACACCTGCGCGGCCGCCGAAGCGGCCAGCGCCGAGCATGCGCACAGCAGCCACGTCGCGCGCAGCGCGCCGACTCGGCGAAAGAGCATACGACCTCGGAATTGCACGGGGAGCTGGTAGCCTATCGAACCCGGCGCGCCGGGGTCAACGTTGCCCGACAGGCCGATTTCGCGCTACACGCGGGCATGCCCGAGCCGCAGCGGATCCGGCTGGCCTACAGCCCGGATTCGGACGACGCGTTCATGTTCTGGGCGCTCGCCCAGGGCCGGATCGACACACGCGGGCTGGCGTTCGAGCACGTGCGGGCCGACACCGAGGCGCTGAACCTCGGAGCCGAGTCGCGGGCGGCCCCGGACGTCACCGCGGTGTCGATCCACCAGTACGTCTACCTGGCCGACCGCTACCTCCTGCTGCCCCACGGAGGCAGCGTGGGCGCCGGCTACGGGCCGGTTCTGTGCGCCAGCCAGCCGGTCGCGCTCCAGGCGCTGGCTGGCCGCAAGATTGGCGTCCCCGGCTTACGCACCTCCGCCTACCTCGTGCTCCGTCTGCTGCTTCCAGACTTCGAGCCGGTGATCGTGCCGGTCGCTCCCTTTGCGCGCGCTTTCGAGGCGGTGCGGGGCGGCGAGGTGGCCGCCGTGCTGCTGATCCACGAGGGCCGCCTGCTCTACGAGCGCGAAGGATTGCACCGCGTGTGCGAGCTCGGCGAGGCGTGGCACGCGCTGACCGGGTTGCCGTTGCCTCTCGGCGGCAACGTGATCAGGCGCAACCTCGGGCCCGAGCGCGTCGCATCGGTCTCGGCAGTCTTGCGCGAGTCGATCCGCTGGGCGCTCGAGAACCGCGAGGTGGTGCTGCAAGCGTTGCTGGCGAACGAGCAACGGGCCGGCGTGCCAAGAGAGCGCGCGCTGTTCGACCGCTACCTCGGCATGTACGCGAACCAAGACACGCTCGATTATGGCGAACGTGGTCGCCGCGCGATCGCGGAGTTGCTGCGTCGGGGGCATGAGGCGGGGGTGATTCCGCATAGGGTTGAGGTCGAATTCGCGCCGTGAAGGGCGGAGCTCGGATCGTTCTGAGCGGCTTCTCGTGGTCGGGGGTCTGGGCGGGGGCCGCGCAGCTTGCATTTGCGGCGGTCGGGGCGAGACAGCGGCTTCTCTCTGCGCCGCGCAAGCTGCGCTCTCACGCGCGTGCCAGACGAGTGATCTCCCGGATGCGTCTGTCACGCGCGTACGCCCCC
>JBIOJD010000382.1:0-4054 GCA_044450485.1 Polyangiales bacterium
GCCGACGGCGCGGGCTTGAAACCGCGTGCGCACGTCGTACTCGCCCTCGGCGTCGCTCGGGAAATCGTCCGCCATGTCCGAGTCGTCATCGAGCCGCAAACGCAGATCGGTGCGCTTTTCCCGCACCACCAAGAACCGATAACTCTCGTGCAACGTGTAGCGGTAGGCCTCGTCCCGGCGCGCGCGCTGCTCGATCTCGAGCGTGAGCACGTGCGGCCCAGGCGCAGCGAAGCCGTCGAACAGCACGCGATTGGGATCGCGGGTTCCGCTCCCATCACCGCTCCAGATCGGCGCGCCATCGAGCCACAACAACACCCGCACCGCCGATTGTTCCTTCTGTGTGCGGTCGTCGATCTTGAGCCGCACGCGCGTCTTGAACAGTGCCTTGCCGAGCACTGCCACGCGCGCCCGCGCCTGCACGAGGTCGTCCATCACCTGGGCGAGGTCTTGGTGCAAGCTCGCGAGCTCCGTCTGCTCCTTGGTCGTATCCTGCGCGGTCTCGGGCTCAGCCGGCGGTGCAGCCGGGTTGGACTTGGTGGCCGGCCCGCTCGATGGCACCGGCGTGGGCTCCGCAGGCGCCGCCTCGACAGAAGCGGACGGCTTTGTCTCGGTGACCTGCAGCGTGGGCTCGGCCCCGGAGGCAGCCGCGGCGGGCGACTCTGCGGCGTGCGTGACCGGCTTGCGCGGAGCCTGCCCCGGGCGGTGGCTCTGCTGCGCCGACACTGCGCCGGACCACACGATCAGCGTGCACGACAGAGCAGCTCTCAACGCGTTTCGCGTGTGCATCATGGCCTCCTCACGCTTCGAACGGCAGGAACACCGAGAAGCCCAGCGTCGCCGCGAGGTTGTTCACGATCTTCGAGACCCCGAGCATTTCCTGGCTCAAGACCTGATCGCGCATGTCCAGGCGCAAGGCGAACCACTCGCCGAAGAAGAACTTCAGCCCGAAGCCGCCGCTGATCGTCAGGCCCTTGGCGGTCTGGTTGTCGGTCACGCCTCCTCCGAGCGCGGCGTAAAAATCAAAGCGAGAGACGCTGCCCGAGAACCAGCGCAGCTTGCCGTACGCGAGCGACCACAAGAGATGGCCTTGATAGATGTACACCGGCTGATGCAAACGCACCGCGGTGAAGCTCGTGTCTTGCTCGACGATCTTCACCAGAGCGGACTCGGCGCGCGTGTACGCGAAGCTCGCCTCGAGCCCGAGATCTTCGGTGACGTGATAGGTGTAAGCGCCTTGCAGCAGATACGACGAGGAGAGCAAGTCCGCCGCATACAACCCGCCCATCGCGGACAGCTCATGACGGCCGGCCTTCAAGAACAAGCGCTTCTGGACCCCGCGGTAGCGGCGCCGGGCGTTGAGCTCGTCGCGGATCGCCTCGTCGATGCACTGCGCGTGAGCGGTCTCCGCCGCATGCAACACCGGCGCCGCCGAGAGCAGCAAAATGACCAATCGCAAGCAGTGTGCGCCGAATGCGCGTCGTCGTTCGTCCATCGTCCCTCGACTCTAGGTCTGATAACGCTCGCCGGTGTCGCACAGGATGGTAACAACTCGTTGACTCGGACGCATGCGCCCGGCCACCCGCACCGCAGCGTGCACGTTCGCACCCGACGACGGCCCCACGTACAGGCCCTCCTCGCGCGACAGCCGCGCGGTCATTCGCTCGGCCTCGGTGTCGGACACGGTCACGATCTCGTCGATCTGCGAGCGGTCGAGCACCTTGGGCACGAAGCCCGCCCCGAGGCCCTGGATCGCGTGCAGCCCGGGCCTGCCCCCGGAGAGCACGGCGCTCGCCTTGGGCTCCACGGCGTAGACCTTGAGCGTGAGGCCCCGCCGCCGCAGGCCGCGCGCGACCCCGGTCAGCGTGCCGCCAGTCCCGACGCCGGCCACGAACGCGTCGAGCCGCCCGGAGGTCGCGTCCCAGATCTCGACCGCAGTGGTTTGCTCGTGCGCATCCGGATTGCTCGGGTTGTCGAACTGCCGCGGCATGAACGCACCGTCGGTGCGTGCCACGATGCGCTCGGCCTCCTCCACCGCGCCGAGCATGCCCGCCTGCGCCGAGGTCAGCATCAGCTCTGCCCCGTATGCGCGCAGGATCGCGTGACGTGCGGTGGACATGTCCTCCGGCATCACCAAGATGCAGCGGTACCCGCGCGCGACCGCCAGCATGGCCAGGCTGATCCCGGTGTTGCCGCTGGTGGCTTCCACGATCGTCGCGCCCTTGCGCAGAATGCCCGCACGCTCGGCGTCGGCCAGCATCGCTCGGGCCGGCCGATCTTTCACGCTGCCCGAAGGGTTCTTGCCTTCGACCTTGGCGAGCACCTGCGCGCCGCCCGCGTCCGGGATCGCGTGCAGTCGCACGAGCGGTGTTTCACCCACCAGATCCCACACGGCATCGAACACGCGGTCAGCCATGCGCGCGCCCACCGTACTACCCCTGCGCTGGCAATTCCACCGCCCGCACGCGGTCAATACGGCAGGATCTGATCCGACATCTTGAAGACCTCGGCCTCGCGGAAGATGCGCACCAGCTCGGCGTCGAGGTTTCCATCCTTGACCTCGAGGTCCAGAATCTGCATCGCCCTGTCGACCGGGAGCGCGCGTTTGTACGGGCGATCCGATGCAGTCAACGCGTCGTAGATGTCTGCGACGGTCATGACCTTGGATTGCAGCGGGATCGCTGCGCCGGGAATCCCCTGTGGATAGCCGCCTCCGTTGAGCTTCTCGTGGTGCGCGCGCGCAATCTCGGGCACGCGCCGCATCGATTTGCCCCACGGAATCTTGGCCAAGAAATTGTAGGTATGGACCACGTGTGAGCGGATCTCGTCGATCTCGCTCGGGCTGAGCGAGCCTCGCGTGATCTGCAACGCGATCACCTCGTCGGGGTCGAGCAACGATCGCATCTGGCCGCGCGCATCGCGATAGCTGATCGCGGCGATCTCGGTGATCCGCGAGAAGTCGCCCTCGCGCAGCACGCTCGGCTCGTTGGCGCGCTCGACCAGCTCCCAGGCCTCATGCATGCGGACGCGGCGCTCTTCGTAGCGTTGGGCGGTGCGCTCGATGTCGCTGCCGCCCGCTCCCGCCTCGATCAGCTCGAGCCGCTCCGCGAGCGCGTCGAGCTCCGCAGCCTTGAGCGCATAGTCGATGCGCGCTCGAATTGCGTCGCGCTCGTGAGGATAGAGCTTCTTGGCCTTGACCAGCACCTGCTCGCGGACGCCGATCTTGCCAAAGTCGTGCAACAGCGACGCGTACTTGAGCTCTTGCAAGTCGCGGCGGCTGAAGTGTGCGTCGCGGTAGAGGCCGCTGTCGTCGCGATCCACGGTCTCGGCCAAGCGGCACGACAGCACGCTCACGCGCTGCGAGTGACCGCTCGTGGTCGGGTCGCGCTGCTCGATCGCCTGCACGCTCGCTCGCACGAAGCCCTCGAAGATGGTGCGGATCTCGGCGTAGAGCAGCGCGTTCTCGAGCGCGATGCCGGCCTGCGCCGCCAGCGCGAGCAACAGCTCCTCGCTCGGCTCGTCGAACGCGATCGCCTCGCGCGCGAAATCTTCAGGCGATCTCAGCCGCGCGCGCGGGTTGCGCTTCTTGTTGATCAGCTGAATCACGCCGATCACTTCGTCCTCGGCCGAGATCATCGGCACGGCCAGCATCGAGACCGTGCGGTAGCCCATGCGCAGGTCGAAGCTGCGGTCGAACGCGTAGGGCACGCTGGGGTCGAGGTCGTAGACATCTGCGATGTTGATCGGCTCGCGGGTCACGACCGCCGCGCCGGCGATCGAGCTCTTCGACACAGGCATCTCGAAGCTCCTCGCCTCGTAGCTCATGGAGTCGTTTTGCGAGAGCTTGAATTGCAGGCGTTGGCCGTTTGGGTCGCTGCGCTCGCCGTCTACCACGTAGATACTGCCCGCATCCGCACCCGTGACGTAGCGGCTCTTCTCCAGAATCAAGCCGAGCAAGCGATCGATGTCGCGCTCGCGGGTGATCGCACGCGCGATCTCGACCAGCTCTCCGCGCTCGTAACGGTAACGCGCGAGCTGCTCGATGCGGTCGACGGCA
>JBIOJD010000383.1:0-4034 GCA_044450485.1 Polyangiales bacterium
CCATGTTCCACCGCTTGCTGCGCCTGCCGGACGAGGTCAAGCGCCGCCACGACCTCACATCGCTGCGTTACGTCATCCACGGCGCCGCTCCGTGCCCGGTCGCGACCAAGAAGGCGTTGATCGAGTGGCTGGGACCGATCGGGTGGGAGTACTTCGCAGCCACCGAAGGCTCTGGCTCGGCGGTCGGACCCGCTGAGTGGCTGAAAAAACCGGGCACCGTGGGCAAGCCGGTGACGGAGGACCACGTGCTGATCCTCGACGAGCAGGGCAAGCCCTGCCCTCCGAACCAGGCCGGCACCGTGTACCTCAAGGTCTTGCGCGGCGCGGAGTTCGAGTACCACGGCGACAAAGAGAAGACCCAGCGCGCGCGGCTCGGCGAGCACTTCACGCTCGGCGATGTCGGCTATCTCGACGAGGACGGGTACCTGTTCCTGACCGATCGCAGCGCGCACCTCATCATCAGCGGCGGCGTCAACATCTACCCGGCCGAGATCGAAGCCGTGCTGCTGCAGCACGAAGCGGTGCACGACGCAGGCGTGATCGGAGTGCCGAACGAAGAGTGGGGCGAAGAGGTCAAAGCCGTGGTGGAGCTCAGCCCGGGTCGCCGGGGCGATGCCGCGCTCGCCGCGGAGCTCTTGGCGTTCTGTCGCGAACGACTGGCCCACTTCAAGTGCCCGCGCACGCTCGATTTCGTCGATGCGCTGCCACGCCACGACAACGGCAAGCTCTACAAGCACAAGCTGCGCGAGCAATACCGCGCAGTCGTCAAGATTGAGCCGACGCAGGGCTGACGGTCGGACAGCAGCTCACAGAATTAGCGGTGGGCGGCCGGCTCGCCGGCGGATCGTAGCGACGACAGCATGGACCGCGGGAAGGCCGAGCAGCCTGTGCTCGAGCTTGCGCTTGCCCGGCAGGTCGAGCAGCGAAAGCGCGGCCAGCATGGTCAGGATCCCCTGCCCCGGCAGCACCAGCATGGCGATGCCCGCCAACAACAGCACGACACCGAGCGCGTTGCGCAGCAGCCGGGCGATCATCCACAGTGGGGAGCCCTTCTCCTGGGTGCGCATGGCCTCGGGCTCGCGCGCGAAGTAGTCGGCCGGTAGGCGCACGACCACCCAAGGCACGAGCAGCACCCCGAGCACGAGCACGGCCACCGAAAAACCGAGCGCCAGCCCGGCAAGAGAGGGATGAAGCAAATGACTACTTGTGCTGTCCGAGCTGGGCTTTTACTCGCGCGTACCCGCGTTTGAGCTCGTCGACGAGGGAGCGCGCCGCGTCGCCCATGTCCTTGACGGGCTCCTTGGCGTGCGAGCTTGCGCGCTTGAGCTCGCCTTGCACGCGTTGCCACGTGGTCTCGAGGCGCGTCCATTCTTCGCGCGCCTCGGCCTTGGCCAAGTGCATCTGAACCTTGAGCTCGTCGCGCGCTTTGCCCAGCAGCTCGAGCTCGCGCTGCAGTGCACCTTTGAGATCGGTCTCGGCCATGACGCATTCCTCCGGCTCAGCGTGTGTGGACTACGTACCCCCACCGCGCTCGGAAGCAAGCGCCCGCAGCTCAGCGCTGGACCACCTCTCGCTGGAAGACCACGGGAAAGGTCAGGTCGCTCGGGCGGTCGCTCGCCGGAAGCTGAAAGCCGGAAATCGCCTGGCTCACGCAGGCTTTGAGTTCGTCGGGCGCCTCTCCCGTCAGGGCCACACGGTCGATCTTCCCGCTCGCAGCGAGCGCGATCGCCACATCCAGCCGTACGCGCGCGAGCGCGTCCTGCGCCGCACCAGGCGTGCCTAGGCTCGCGACCACGGCGTTCTCGTAGCAGCGCTGCAGCTCACCTTGATGGGCTTCTAGAACGTTCGAGAGCGCGTTCGCGTCGAGCGGCTTGGCCGCGGGCTTGGCGGGCGCGTCGGGCGCCTTCGGCTGCGGCGCGGGTTTCTCGGGTGATGTGGCCTTCGGCTCGGGTGCGACCGGCGCCCGAGCGAGATCGGCCCGTGCTTGCGCTGGCGCTTTGGGCTCGGACGAGGGCGCGGGCTGATCGCGCAAGTCGTCGGCTCGGCGCGTGGGCAATGACGCCTCGGCTGATGAACGCGCCGCAGGATGCGAGCGCGACCACCACACGGCGCCGAGCGCGCCCATAAGCGCGACCACGAGCGCGAGGACGACGGTGCCAGACCACGATGGGCCCGTACTTTGCGTCTGCAAAGGCGATTCGGTCGCCGCGATCGCCGCCGGTGGCGGCTCGACGCGCAGCGCGCCGTCAGCCGTGCGCTCGCCGTGCGCCAGGGCTTGCCGCAACGCGTCCGCCATGTCCTCGGCAGACTGCCAGCGCTGGTCGGGATTCTTCTGCAGCGCGCGCTCCACCACCGCAGCCAAGCGGATCGGCAGATCGGGTCGCCGCGCGCTCAGGGGCAGATGCTCCTGCGTGGAGATCGAGATGATCAGCGCGTGCATGCTGTCGCCCGCGAACGGCGGCTTGCCGGAGAGCGCCTGGTACATGACCGCGCCCACGGACCACAGATCGGAGCGCGCATCGACCTTGCGGCCGAGCGCCTGCTCCGGGCTCATGTAATGAGGCGTGCCGAGCACGGAGCCCGCCACGGTCAAGCTGGGCGACGACGAGTCGGTCGTGATCGAGGCGATGCCGAAGTCGAGCAACTTCACGCTCGGGTGGTCGTCCGCATCCGCGGGCACGAGGAAGACGTTGTCGGGCTTGATGTCGCGGTGCACGAACCCAGCCTCGTGCATGGCCGCCAGCGCGTCGAGCAGCTCGAACGCGACGTTTCCGAGTAGGCGTGGGGTCAGCGACCCGGCTCTCAGCGCATCGCCGAGGGTCTCGCCCTCGAGCAGCTCGAGCACCAGATACGGCGAGCCGTCTTCGTCGCGACCGCCGTCGAGCACCTCGACCACGCCCGGATGACCGATCGAGCTCGGCGCGCGCGCTTCGCGCAGAAAGCGCTCGGAGGCGAGCTTGCTGCGCGCGAAGCCCGCGTGCATCAGCTTGAGCGCGACCCGACGCTGCGTGAACTCGTGCTCGGCTTCGTAGACAGCGCCCATTCCGCCCGCGCCGAGCAAGCGCAACAGACGATACTTGCCGGCGACCGTGCCGCCGACCCGCTGCTCCGCATCCGCGATCGACCGATCCAAGCTACGGCGGCCCCGTGCCCGGACCGAGCGCCTTGCTGCCGCCGAAGATGCGCGCGAAGAAGCGCCTGATCCGGATCATCACGAGCATGAGCAGCAAGAGCCGGCCGACGCGTGCGTCGCGCAGCGCCAGGTCGACGCGCTGGCCGATCATCGTGGCGGCCAACTGTCCCCCGGGCACGTCGAAGTCGAGGGTATCGAACGCCAGCACGCCGATGATCACGGCGGCGGTCATCTCCTCGCGATAACGTCGCCTGAGACTCCGGAGCGAGTAGCCGCGCACACCGTGCCGGCACAGCGCCTGGTGGTAGTGGCGCAGCAGCGCATCGGTGTGCGCGCGCCGTTCTTCCGGGCGCATGCCCATGCACAGGATGCGCGCCACGTCGGTCGTGCCGTGCCGCGAGCCCGAAACGCCCTGCCAATCGATCAGCGCGAAATGCCCGCCCGCTTCGCTGGGCAAGAACACGTTGTTCAGGTGCAGATCGTTGTGCGCGAGCGTGAGCGGTGGCTCACTCAGCTTGCCGAGCAGCTCGTCGCCCGTGAGCAGCTCGCCCATCTGCGCCGCAATTTTGGTGAGCTCGGGATATTGCGCGCCGAAACGCTCGGTGAAGCGCGGTAGAGAAGCCACGAAGCGGTCCCGCAGCGTCCGCACCATCTGCTCGGAGAGCAGGAGCCACGCGACCTCGTCCACGCGGTTCCACCAGCGAGCGTGCAAGGCCGCGATCTGCTCGAGCACGACCTTGGCTTGCTCGAACGACAGCCCAGCCACGATGTCGGCCGAGCGCGCCGGCGACAGGTCTTCGAGCAGTAGACAGAAGCGCCCTCGCTCGCGGTCGTAGTGCGCGAAGTAGCAGTGGGCCGTGCCCACGCCGATCTCGGGCGCGAGCTCGCGATAGAAGCGCAC
>JBIOJD010000384.1:0-4029 GCA_044450485.1 Polyangiales bacterium
CGCCCGTCCCGCCCGAACCGCCCATGCTCGGATTGCCAGCCGTGCCGGCTCCCGCCTGGCCGCCACTTGCTGCCACCGCGGCCGCGCCACCTTTGGCCGAACCTCCGCCAGCTCCGAGCGCGCTACCGCCCGGCATCCCGGCGAGCCCCATGTTCCCGAGCCCGCCGCTGATTGCGGTGCCGCCTGCGCCCGAGCTCGCGTTTGTCGGCAACCCCGCCGCGCCACTTCCTGCTGCCGCGTTGCCGAAGCTCCCACCCGAGCCCGTCGCCTCGCTGCGCGCCGCCGCGGCACAACCCGCCAGCACCGTCGCGATCAGCAACGCCAGCCCCCGCCCAGCTCGTCGTGCCTTCAGCAGTCGCATGACCTCTCCTGCAGCTTGCTCGAGGCCATGCTGGCATGGCCGTCTAGGCGCTGCGTGCGGCCCGCGCGATCGGGTAACATTCTCAGCGCTGCGGGTAGTTGCAGGCCGCTGCCACCGCGAGAAAAACGAGCGGGCGCTTGCGTGAACGACTTGGACCTGGACGTCGCGACATCCACCGTTTCCCAGACCGCGCTCGTGCCATTCGTGCGGCTGCTGGAAGAGGCGGGAGCGCGCGCGGTGGAGGCTGCGACCGCCTTGAGCGAGCGCGTGCTCGCGCGCTGGGGCATCGGCTTCGACGAGGTGGAGCACGATCCGCGAAGGAGGCTGCCGCACGGCCTCGTCGTCGAGCTGCTCGACGTGTTCGTGGAAGTTCTCGGAGATCCCTCGGCGCCATTGCGCGCCGGCACCAAGCTGCAGTTCGGTGACTACGAGCTGCTCGAGTATCTGTGCGGGAGCTGCGGGACGCTCGGCGAGTCGATCGCGTGTCTGGGGCGCTACTACCCGTTGCTGATCAACGCCGAGCACGAGCTGCGCGTCGAAGGTGAACGCGCCGAAGCGCGCTTTCGCATCGCCCCCGGGCTGGCCGCGCCGGACGCGATGCACGAGTTCGCCCTCGCCAGCAACTTCACGATGTCCGCACTGCACCTGCAAGTCGAAGGCTCTCGATTGCCGATCGAAGTTTGCTTCGCGCACCGCGCGCCCGAGTACGCCGGGCTGTTTCCGCAGCTCTTCTTCGCACCGGTCCGCTTCGAGTGCGGGTACAACGCGCTGGTCTTTCCGGTGAGCATGCTCGCGCAACCGATGCGCACCGCCGACCCGTTGCTGCACGCGGTGCTCACGCGGCTCGCCGACCAAGAGCTCGGCGAGCTCGTGGACCAGAGCGCGTTTCCGCTCAAGGTGCGTCAGGCGATCGAGGCGGTGCTGCCCGCCGGTGCACCGCTCCCAGATGTCGCCGCGCGCCTGCACATGAGCCCGAGCGCGGTGCGCTCGCGCCTGCGCCAGCACGGTCTGAGCTACAGTGCGCTGCTCGATCGCCTGCGGCGTGACCGCGCGCAGCGCGCGCTGCGCCAGAGCCAGCAGAGCGTTGCGGAGATCGGCCACGATCTGGGCTTCGCGCACCCACCGGCGTTCAACCGCGCTTTTCGCCGCTGGTTCGGCGTGACGCCGAACGCCTACCGCGAGGCGCCCGCGACGCACCCGGCGACGCGCTTCTTTCGCCGCCCGAGCTGAGCCTCGCTCAGGGCTGATCCGCTTCCTCAGGTGTGATTGGTCGCGTCATGTTTTTCTCGACGCTCGGCTGGCGGCGCTCTAGCAACCGAGCCCACCTGCGGCCGATGAGCAGGGCTGAACGCGTCCGAGGAGACAGAGCCATGGCCCGTCCGCTCACCTGCGCGCTTTTCTGTTGGTCGCTCACCTCGCTCGCTCACGCGCAGCAACCCGAGGTCGAGGTCGACTGCGAGCCGGCAGCCATGCTCGAGTCGGAGCCGCCCGACCCCCCACCCGCGCAGGGCGCTCCGCTCGAGCTCCCGCCCGAGGGCGCGCCCACTCAGGCGCAGATCGACATCGCGATCCAACGCTACAGCGACGAGCCGAGCGCAGACCAAGTCGTACGTGCGGCGTTGCAAGCGGCGCCCTCGCCCCGCGCCCGGGCGCTTGCGGACCGTGCGCGGCTCGCGGCCTGGGCGCCACGGCTGGGGCTGCGAGCCCGCCACGGACAGACCGTGGACTTGACCTCGCCGCAAGCCATCGATCCGACGCTCTTGCGTTTGCGCACCAACGACGACATCACGCTCGAAGCCTCGCTGAGCTGGGATTTCGAGCATTTGATCTTCCGGCGTGACGAGATCTCGCTGCTGAGCCAGGGCCGAGCCGAGCAAGCGCAGCGCGGCCGTTTGGTTCGCGCCGTGATCGCGCTCTATTTCGAGCGCCGCAGGCTCCAGGTCGCGCGTGATCTCGCCCGCAGGCCGAGCCCGTCGTACAGCCTGCGCATCGCCGAGATCGAAGCGCTGCTCGATGCCTTTACGAACGGCGCGTTCCGACGCATGATCGCCAAGGGTCGATGGACGACAACCGACGTAAACACGCCCGCTTCGACGTTGCGCTCGCCGCCGAAGTCGAAGTCAGCGGCGACACCTTGACCGGCGAGACGCGAGATCTGTCCGAAGGCGGCGTGGCCGTGATCCTCGGTGGCCCCTTGCAAGAGGGCGGCGCCGTTCACCTCGCGCTGATCTTGACCCAGGACGGCATCGAGGATGGGAACGAAGAGCCGTTCGAGACGCGCGCCACGGTGGTCTGGGCTGCCCCCACCGAAGACGGTCGCGCGATGATGGGTCTGCGTTTCGGCCAGGTCGCGGCGAGCGAGGCGCTGCGCCTCAAGCGTTTTCTGAACGCGGTGCGCTGACCGAGGCTCGGGCTGCAGCCGCGAGCGACGAGACTCTGATCGCGGTGATCAGCGCGAACAGCGACAGGCTCGCGGCGAGCGTGCGTCCGAGCGCGAGCTCGACCGTGGCAGAAGGCTCGAGCCACAGCCAGAGCACCGTGAGCCCGAGCGTCGCGGCGCAACCGAGAGCCACCGTCCGCGCTCGGATGCTCCCTGCCCAACCCACGTGGCGAGTGACCGAGACCAGGCCGGCAAATGCCCAGGTCTTCGCCACGAACCATGCGGCGCCGATCAGCTTGACGTCTACGCCCGCGGGCTGCAGCGGGCTCTGCCAACCGCCCGCGAAGATCACTGTACCGAGCGCGCACAACACCACGTTGCAGGTGACGGCGCGCAGCTCGAGCGCACGCCGGGCCGAGGTCTTTGCCTGCGCGGCGGGCCTGCTCGCGCCGAGCTCGGAAGCGAGCGCGACGTAGAACGGGAACGCGCACAGCAGCGCCGGTTTTTGCAGCAACGCCCAGTGCCAAGGCCACGGTCCCTGTCCGTCCACGAGCGCGTCGAAGGATCGCGCGCCGAACAGCGCGCAGGCGCACGCGACCAACACGCCCATCGCCAGCATCCGCGCCATCAGCCCGAGCGCGGCACGAGCGCGAGCACCGAGACTGCCCGTGTCGCTCAGCAGGCCGAGCGTGACGCCGAGCGCACAGAAACCGAGGTGAAGCGAGAGCGCGCGCACTGCGAGCCAATCGGTAGGTGCCATGCGGATCAGGAGCACACCGAGCACGCTCAACGCGAACGCCGTCGCTTTGTCGCTGGCGCGCGCGCGGGTCGTGCCGGGGGCAGCGCCCTCGGTCGCGCCGCGCCACACTCCGAGCGTCGACCGCGACCCACTCCGCAGCCGTTCGAGCGCGCGCACGAGCGCAGGCACGGGCGAGGGCACTGGCGAGAGAAACAGCACGCACAAGAGCAGCCCCGTGAGCAGCATGCTCAGCCGAGCGAGCTCGACGCCGAGGTCCCTGGCGTCGAAGCCATAGAGCGCCAGGGCGAGCTCGAGCCGTTGCGCTTGCCCCGGCTTGCGCACCCGCAAGGCGACGCGCCGCGCGTCGAGCGGAGGGGCGAGGTCGGAGAGCGAGTGCACGGTCACGCCGCCCGCGCGCTCGATCACGTCGCCGGGCTCGAGCCCGAGCGAAGCGGCGAAGCCCCCAGGTCTGGTGCGCGCCACGACCAGGCCAGACATCAACGGCTCTTCTTCGGCCGCTTCGATGCCGGCGAAATCGAGCATGCGACG
>JBIOJD010000385.1:0-4029 GCA_044450485.1 Polyangiales bacterium
AATGCCTTGCCGGTGCCGACATCGATCGTCTGGTTGTTCGTGAGCTTCGCGCCCGAGTGGCATTGCGTGCATCCGCCCGCGCCCTGGAAGAGCTGCTTGCCCCGCAGGGCCGACGCATCGTCTGCGGCGCGCAGCGGTGCGGGTGCCTTGATCGAGAACAGCCAGTCCTGAAGCGCATTGCTGCGATCGATGCTCTGGTGCACGCCGCCCATGCGCGACACCATCACCTCTTCCATCAGCGCGCCCATGTCGGCGAGCTCGCCGTCCCAGTGAAACGGCTCGGTGCCTGCGAGCCCAACGTGCACCGCCTGCGTTCTGCGTTGGCCTTGTCCCGAGAAGACCCAGACGTGGCCGTCCTCGGCGCCCTCGCCGTGGCACGACGCGCAGGCCAGACCCGCGCCGGGAGCGCGGTGAAACAACTCGTGCCCGGTGTCGTAGACGCTGTCGCCACCGAGGTTCACGACGGCCACATCGGAGCCTACGCCCGCGTCGTCGGCGCTGGGGGCATCGACGGTCGCAATCCAAAGGGACGCTGGCTCCCGACTCTGCGCGACCAGCCTCCCGTCCGAGGTGAGCGCGACCGCAACGGTCTGTCCCGCGCGCTCGATCGTCATCCTCGGGGAGACACAGCCGCCGGAGCCACCCACTACGGCGCTCTGGTCGTAGACCAGCACTCGCCCCGAGCTCGACGCGGCCGCTGCGGGCATCACGCCGCCCGGCCCCGGTCCGACAAACCCTGGCACGGCAAGGCCCGATACCGGACCGCCGATGGCGAACGTGACCATGGGCTGCTCTGGATCGCGCGCGCCCGCCTCGGCAACCGCGACCGTGCCACGCATGGCCGCCACATCGACCGCGAGCACCGCGTTCAGGCGCACCGTAGCGACGAACTGACCGCTGGCGTCGAACGTGCTCAGCTCGGTCTGCACCACACCCGCACAGGTGTCGCCGACGGCTCCATACGGATTGCTCGTCGGCGAGAGCAGCGATGGTCCGGTCGCAGCGCCGATATCGATCTCGCCTTCGCGCGCGCCCTCGTGTGCCATGTAGATGGAGCCGCCCACCGGATCCTGGCGCGTGCGCCAAGCCATGTCGGCATCGAGGAGCTCCAGCACCTTCGCTCCGACGCCCTCGACGAAGGCATCGTTCACCGGGGGCGGCGTTTGAACCGATTCCGGCTGACCGGCAGGGTCGAGTCGCAGGAGCTCCGCGCGCTTGAAGTGCGTCACGAATGTCCCCAAATCCCCGGCGATCACGTCGCGAAGGTCGGGTCCGAGCATGACCTTGGATGAGGCGGTGCCTCCGTCCACAGGCAGTGTCACGAGCTCGCCAGTGTTGCAGGCGACGCGCAGCACGCGCGTCGAGCCGTCGAACGCGATCCCGCGTGGAGCGGCGCAGACACTGCGCCGATCGAGGATCTTGCCGCTCGCGGGGTCGAGCGTGACAACTGCGCCGCCTCGGCGCAACGCGACGTGCACGCGGTGCATGTCGTCCTCGATGATGCGACCCGGTTCGTCGCCGGGCATCAGCTCGATGTTCCTGGCGAGGACTTCCGTCCTCAAGTCCACGATCGAGATGCGATCGCGCTCGGGGTCCGCGGCCACCGCCCAGGCGTCGTCGGCGGTGACGAGCAACGTGCCCCCACTGATCGGCAAGGCCGGAAGGCTGCTGTGCCGCACGGGCCGATCGTCGGTGGGCACGATGCGGGTCCCAGCGTCGACCGCGATCGTGGCAGGCTGGGATTGGACACCTGCATCTCGCGCGGGCGGCGCGGACGGATAGCCCGGGTGGGCGAGCTCGTCAGGGTACCCGCTGCCTGCGCCCTGAGTCCCGCAGGCGGCCTGCAGCGTCATCGCGAGGAGCGCTAGCTTCGATCGAGAGCTGCGGGCCATGCGTAGTAGTAGCTGAATCATGGCGTTGGCGCAGGTTGCGGCGCCTGATTCTGTGCCGCGGCCGTGCTCGGCTCGGTCGGCAGCTCCTTCAGCATGAATTCGCGTACGTGCGCGGCCGAGCGCTCGGGCACTTCGCGCATCGGCAGGTGGCCGACGTTTGGATAGGTGATCAGGCTGCTGTTGCGGATGTCGGCCTTGAAGCGATAGGCGTTCTGCACCGGCACGAACCGATCGCGCTCGCCCCACAGGATGAGCGTCGGCATCCGGAGCTCGCGCATGCGTGCGTACGGGCCCACCATCTGCGCGACCTTCAAGCGATGGGCGATCGCGTCGCGCGAGCCTTCGCGGCGAATCATCTCGACCGAACGCTCGATCGACTGCGGCGTGATCACGTTCGGGTCGACGACCGCTTGTCGGAAGCCCGAGCGGACGAGCGGTGCGGGATCGAGGTACCGGATGAAGAGCTGCGCGCCGGGCAATGCCAGCACCTTGGCAAAGGTGGGTCGCGGTCCGGCATTGGGATAGCCGCCTGCGTCGAGCAAGATCAGCCGCTGCACGCGGTCCTGATGGTCGAGCGCGTAGCGCCACGCGACGTGGCCGCCGAGGGAATTGCCCGCGAGCGCAAAGTCTCGCAGCCCGAGCACGTCCACGACCGCGGCGAGGCAGCGCACGAGCGCGTCGTTGCTGTAGTCGTCCCCGGGAACGCGGCCGGTCAGGCCGTGACCCGGCAGATCCAGCGACACCAGACGAAAATCCCGCCCGAGCAGCGGCACCCATGCTTCCCAGGTGTGCAGCGAGTCGTTGCTGCCGTGCACGAGCACGAGCGCAGGGCCGTCGCGCTTGCCCTCGTCACGCACGTGCACGCGTGCGCCTGACGCCAAGTCGAGAAACTTCGATGCCGGGCTCGAATACTTGGCGTCGACGTCGGCCGCCGGCAAGTCGAGCCGCACTGTCACGGCCAGTGCGATCACGACCAGGCCGAGCACACCGAGCGCGATTCGCCGCAGCCACTTGAGCATCTGGCCCTCCTGCGTGCTCCTACGCGCAAGCTAGGATGCGCGCAAGCCGGCCGCTCTCGCGCGGATCTTCGTCGCTAGCTACTGGCTACCCTTCGCGTGTCGCGTACCACTCGAGGGCTTCGCGAACGCTCGTCGCTTCCACGCCGAGCTCGACCGTCACGGCGGCGAGCCAGCCCGGGCGCTCGTACGCGCACACCGAGATCGGGCGCGACAAACCGGAGAGCTGTGCGGCTTGCCGCGCGAACACGGTCGCATAGTCGGGCGGACGGATGTCGGTCGCGAGGTCGATCAGCGCGTACGGATCGGGCGGCGCAGGTTGACGCTCGTCCACGAACGGGATGATCGACGAAGTCGAGGTCGAGCCGCCACCGCACAAGCCCGGACCATCGCGCAGGATCGCGCCGCGCACGAGCTGCGGCCGGCCTCCAGCGACGAGCAACGCCACGTAGGCCCCGAGCCCGCGACCCATCACGGTCGCCTGTCCGAGCCGCGCGAGCGCGGCGTCGACATCGGCCATCAGCAGCTCGCAGGTGTAGCCGCCACCGCGCGGGACGCTGGACCCACCGTGCCCGGTGAAATCGAGCGCGTGAATCGGCCCAGGCCATGCGTCGAGCTCCGCGGGCGCACGCAAGGGCGAGCGCTCACCGAGCCCGTGCAGCAGCAGGAGCGGCCGACCCTGACCGCCGCGGAGCGCGTGCAGCGCGAGCCGCATGCGATTGTGACGCAAGAGCTCGACCTCGGGGCTTACATTGCTGGCGTTGGCCACGCGCTCACTCCCGCAAGAACTGCAGCACGAGCGGCGCGACCTGTTGCGGGCGCTCGATGTGGATGAAGTGCCCCGTGTCTTGCAGCACGTGCACGCGCGCGTCCGGCGGCAGGTAGGGCTCGATGTCGGCCGGCGTGACGCCCCAGCCCATCGGCTCTTGCTCACTGCCCAGCAACGCCAGCATCGGGATCGGAAAGCCGGGCAAGCGGTCGGTGGCCCAGCGCGAGCGCCACGGACCGAAGCCGCCCATGCGCAGGCTGGGATCGATCTTCCAGCGCCAGCCGTCTTCGTCGCGACGCGCGCCTTGCTGCACCAGGTAGCACAGCCATTCGTGGCTCAGCCGCGGATTCTG
>JBIOJD010000386.1:0-4024 GCA_044450485.1 Polyangiales bacterium
CCGCCGCCGCCGCCGCCGGTGCCGCGGTCACGCGCCACGTTGACGGTGATCGAACGGCCGTCGAGGACGGTGCCGTTGAGCGAGTCGATCGCGCTCTTGGCCGCCGTCTCCGCCTCGTACTCGACGAAGCCGAAGCCGCGGGACTGACCCGTGGCGCGGTCCATGATGACCGTGGCCGAGAGCACTTCCCCGAACTGCGAGAAAGCTTCTTGCAAGCGCTCGTTGGTGGTGGAGTACGACAGATTCCCTACGAACAATTTGGTGCTCATGATCTAGATGCCTCTGATACGCAATGCGCCTTTTTTCGGTTGCTCGGACGAACGCTCGGCGCGAGGGCCTTCTCCGATCGCTCCCGACCTGGGAGCCAGCCAGCGCACAGAAACGAACTCGAGCGGAACATTCCGACGGGCGAGGTATCTGAGTGCAGGACCGGGCGACTGTAGCACCATTTGCCGCCGGCTGCGAATGGCTGCCGCCAAAAAACGGGGGGCGCAACCCCCGCGCCGGGGCGGCAGCCGGTGGACAAGCCCGGCGCCCCGGTGCTGGGATTGCCGGATGCCCCCGAGCTACCCGCAGGCCCTGCCCCCGCCGCCGGGTGAGCTGTGCCTGATCACCGCCGAGCTGGTGCAAACCGCGATCGATCACGCGCGGGCGAGCCCGAGACGCCGCGTCATCCAGCCGTTCCACAAGAGCGACGACGACCCTCTGCACCGCATGCTCAATGCCGTGCAGCCCGACAGCTACGTGAGGCCGCACCGCCATCTGGATCCGCCCAAAGCCGAGGCCTTCATCCTGCTGCGGGGCGCGCTCGTGTTCTTCACCTTCGAGCCCGACGGCCGGGTGCGCGACTGCGTTGCGCTTCGCGCGGGCGGAGTGCTCGGAGTCGACCTCGCGCCGGGCGTGTACCACGCGTTCGTCGCGCTCGAGCCCGACACCGTGATCTACGAGGTGAAGACCGGTCCCTACACCCAGGCGACCGACAAGAGCTTCGCGCCTTGGGCGCCCGAGGAGGGCACGCCGCAGGCCGCGGCGTACCTGGCCTCGCTGCGCGAAGAGGCGGGCCGTCGCGGCCAGGGCTGAGATCCTGCTTTGCGGAGCGACCGCGGCGCACGTGACTTCGCGATCGGGGCTTCCCGCACGAAAGCTCGGCATGGCATTCTCTGCGCCTCGCTGCGCCCGACGCGCGCGATGGAGGAAGAGCAGATGGCGACCTACACGTGCAGCAAGTGCGGAATGAGCGTGAACATCAGCTGCGCCAAGTGCGGCAAGGCTCTGGTCGACGACAGCCTGCAGAAGGCCGATGGGGCCAAGGTGCAGATCTCGAAGTGCCCGGAGGGCCACGGCAAGGTCAAGTCGCCTATGTGCTGCGGCAGCGACATGTCCTGCGCCGTCTGAGCGCCCGCCCGGGACGAAGAACCGCGCGATCGAGAGCTCGCGCCCATTTTGCGCCTCGGCACAGAGTGCCATGATCGGCGGCATGGGCCTGCCCCCGACCCCACCGCTGCCAGGTGCCTTGCAGACGCTGCTGTGGATCAGGCGACCAACCGAGACCATGCGCTACTGCCGGGAGCGCTACGGCCCGACGTTTCGGATCAAGCTGCCGATGTTCGAGATCGTGCTGCTCTCCGACCCGAGCGCGATCCGCACCGTGTTCGCGGCCAGATCCGACGAGATGCACGCAGGCGAGTTCAACCGCATCCTGCGCGTGCTGGTCGGCGACTCGTCGGTCCTGCTGCTCGACGGGAGCGAGCACATGCGCCATCGCAAGCTGCTCATGCCGTCGTTTCACGGCGAGCGCATGCGACTGTACGGCGCGACCATGGCCGAGATCACGCGCACCGTGATGGCGGGCTGGCCGGAGGACCGAGCGTTCGCGATCCACCCGCAGACTCAGGAGATCACGCTGCAGGTCATCTTGCGTACGGTGTTCGGCGCCGACGAAGGCGCGCAAGCCAGCGCGCTGAGCGCGCGCATCAAGAAGATGCTGTCGATCGCAGAGCACCGCATCGCGGTGCTACCCATGCTCTACCTGTCGCAACGACCGGAGCTCGAGAAGCGCGCGCCGGCGCGTTGGCTGCTCCGCAGACGCGACGCGATGGACGCGCTGCTCTACCAGCAAATCTCGGCCCGCCGCGGCGACCAGGACGACGCTGCGCGCACCGACGTGCTGGCGATGCTGATGCAAGCGCGCGACGAGCAAGGCGAGGGCATGAGCGACGTCGAGCTGCGCGACGAGCTGGTGACCGCGCTCGCGGCCGGGCACGAGACCACAGCCACTGCGCTGGCCTGGGCGCTCGAGCGCGTGCTCGGGCATCCGCGGGTGCACGCACGCCTGCTCGACGAGGTGCGCGCGCTCGGGACCGAGCCCGAGCCGGAGAAGCTCGCAGCGCTGCCCTACCTCGACGCCGTGGTGAAAGAAACGCTGCGCATGCGTCCGGTCGTGCCGGTGGTGGGGCGCATCCTTCAGAAGCCGTACCGGCTCGGCGGCTACGACCTGCCGGCGGGCACCGCCGTCGCCCCCTGCGTGTACCTCGCGCACCACGACCCGCAGGTCTACCCGGAGCCGTTCGCGTTCGAGCCCGAGCGCTTCTTGGACGTGCAACCGGATCCCGCGTCGTTTCTGCCCTTCGGCGGCGGCCTGCGGCGCTGCGTCGGCGCGACCTTCGCGCTCTACGAGACCAAGATCGTGCTCGGCACGATGCTCGCCGCATACGACTTCACTCTGGCGCAGGATGGACCCGCACGAATCGTGCGGCGCGCCGTCACGCTCTGGCCCGAAGGCGGCACGCGTGTGTTGGCAACAAAGGCCGGCACGCGCCACGCCTCCCCGGCGAACTGAACCTCAAACCACTTGGGGAACGCTGTCGCCCGCTAACACCAGGCAGTGGCTGATCGCGCGCACGAGCTCGCCGCGGGGTTGCTTGGAGACGGCGTCGCTGGTTGCGATCAAGGCGACGCCGGTCACCGTCTGTCGCTCACCCGCGGCGTGCGCGAGCAGCAGGGGGCCGAACTTTGGGTCGCCAGGGAGCTCGAGCTTGAGGGTGCTCACGCCCGACTCGACGTCGGCCATGGTCACGGCCTCGGTCGCTTCGAGCTCGCCCTCCAGGTAGCCCTTGGCTCGCAGCAGCAGCGCTTCGGGCACGAGACCGTGCTCTGTCGACGCCGCCGCGAACAACCCCACGCTGTCGAAGAGGAAGAGATGCCCTACGCTGGCGCCCGCGTCCTCGAGCAGGAGCTTGAGGGCGAGCATCGCGCGCTCGACACGCTCGTCCGCCGTGGCGAGGCGCGTCCGGACTTGAGTCGCGATCTCGGTGGAGATCGCAAGATCGGTGCGCGGCAGTGCGCCAGCGGAGGGCAGCTCGACGCTCGAGAGCCGTCCGGCCTCCTGTCGCAACGCTTCGTACGCGTGGATGAAGGCAGGCGCGTCGGCCTGCGCCAGCAGGTCGTGCAACACGCCGAGCGCGCCCAAGCACTCGTCGTTCTTGCCAGCAGCGAGCGCGATGCGCGCATGCGCTTCGTGCAACGCGGCGAGCGGCAATCCGCCGTACTCGAGCTCGCGAGCCAGTGCAAACGCGCGCTGCATGCTGGTCTCGGCGGCATCGTGATTCCCGAGCGCGCTCTGGGCCAGAGCCCGTACGCGCTCGGTCCGCACGACGGCCGTCCGGTCCAGCCCTTGCTGCGCGATTGTCTCGAGCGTCGCGTTGGCCTCGCGCACCGCACTCTCGGCGTCGCCTCGGGCGAGGCGAAGCTCCGCGCGCAGGGGCGCTGCAAACAGGAACGCTCGGTGCTCGCCCGGTCGCGCGAGCCGCAGCGCACGCTCGACCTCGTCGTCGGCCGCGTCGAAGTCTCCGCGCAGCTTGTGTAGCTCGGCCTGAGCCCACGCGTGCCAGGGCCTCCAGCCTTCGATCTCGGCCGCGAGCTCGCCGATCGCATCGCACGTGCGACCGAGGCCGGTCAGGTCGCCGGTCAACGCAAACAGCTCGGCCTCGACGAACAGGAGCGCCTTGCGGCGCCACACGTCGTC
>JBIOJD010000387.1:0-4021 GCA_044450485.1 Polyangiales bacterium
GATCTACGACGTGCGCAAGGTGATCGAGACGCTCGCCGACAAGGGGTCGGTGCTCGAGCTGCGGCGCCAATTCGGCCTCGGGATGCTGACCGCGCTCGTGCGCATCGAAGGCCGACCGGTCGGAGTCATCGCCAACAATCCGACACACCTCGCGGGCGCGATCGATCGCGAAGGCTCGGACAAGGCCTCGCGCTTCATGCAGCTCTGCGACGCGTTCGACGTGCCGATCTTGTTTCTGTGCGACACGCCCGGGATCATGGTGGGCCCGGAGTCCGAGAAGACGGCGCTCGTGCGCCATGCATCGCGCATGTTCGTCACGGCCGCCAGCGTGAGCGTACCGACGTTCACGATCGTGCTGCGCAAGGGCTACGGCCTCGGCGCCCAAGGCATGGCCGGCGGCAGCTTCAAGGCGCCGATGTTCGTGGTGAGCTGGCCGACCGGCGAGTTTGGCGGCATGGGGCTCGAAGGCGCGGTCAAGCTCGGCTTCCGCAAGGAGCTGGCGGCGATCACCGATCCGGTGCAGCGCAAGGAAACGTTCGACAAGATGGTCGCTGCCGCATACCAGCACGGCAAAGCCACCAACATGGCCGCCCAGTTCGAGATCGACGCGGTGATCGACCCGGTGGAGTCACGCACCTGGATCATGAACGCGCTGCGCTCGACACCGGCCCCCCCCCCGCGCACCGGCAAGAAGCGCCCGTTCGTAGATACTTGGTAGCGCTCGCAGCGCTTGACATCATGAACGTTGTCCGATGACGTATGCGGCGATGTTCGCACTTCGCATCCGTTTGGGCTTGTCGCTCTTCTCACTTTGTGCGGCCGCTTGCGGCGCGAAGGACAGCGTCGGGAAGGACCAGGGCAGTTCCACCTCGACCAAGAAGAGCTCGGGCGCTGCGAAAACGGGTGACGCGGGCTCCGCGGGCAAGTCAGCCAGCACGAAGGATGCAGGTGGCGGCGACGCGGCCGCCGCGACCGGCGCGTCGGATGCGGCCGAAGATCCGGACTGCGACATGAACGGCGTATGGATCGCGCGGCTCACCACCTTCAACCGCGACACCGTGTTCCAGGCCGTCCAAACGGCTAGCTCCTGGTATTACTACGAGATCGAGCAGCACGGCCGGACCGTGACGATCGCGCACGCGCTCGATTGCGGCATCCAGGTCAGCGGCAGCGCCGACGTGACGATCAACCGCGCGACCACGACCGCGCTGCTCACGCGCAACGATCAAGCCGGCCGCAGTGGGCAGTTCGGGAAGCAGACCGATCACTGCGTGCTGACGATCGATCGCTTCTACAGCACGCGCGGCATTCCGCGCGCGGTGTATTTGCCCAAAGACACTTCGAGCAACCCCGACCTGCGCACCCTCACCCCGGACCTACCCACGGCGCAAATGCCGGCGGGCAACGAGGATTGGGACGGCGACGGACATCCTGGAATCGCATTCAACGTCGCGGGGCTCGGCTCGCGTCACGTGGTGCAGCGCGACTGGAACGAATTCTACGCCGACGATGCGAGCCCGATCGCGCTCGGCGCGAGCGAATTCACCGCACGGGCGCGCTTCGACAACCAAGAGGAAATCCTGGAGACCAGCGGGGCGCTCGGCGGCCTTTTGATGGCCGGCTCCACACCCGCCACCTCCCTGAACCACCGCATCCTGTTCCGGCGAGTCGCTCGGGACGCGAGCGATCCCGCGGTGGCGGCACTGCATGTCATGGAAGACGTGGACACCTGCTACAACGTGCAAGCAGCGCTGCCCCACGACACCGCGAGCATGTAGCGCGTGGCCGGATCCGTGCAGCACCCGAGGCCGAGAGCGTTGCTTCCCTGCGTCGCGTGCGCGCTCGTCATTGCGGCCTCGAGCCCTGCGCACGCGTCACCGCTGTTCGAGCTGCTCGGCGGCGTCGGCGGTGAAGCGGGGCTCAACGGCCGCATCGCGGGCCCGAGCGCCGCATCGACGTACTTCGACCCAGCGCTCTTGCCCCGTGCCGAGCCGGGCGTGCAGACCGGCGTCTTCGTGCTGAGCGACGCGATCCAACTCTCGCTCGACGGTCGCAGCGGCGTAGACGTGCCCACCGCGTACCGCGGAGCGACGCACGCCGACGGAAGCGTGTTCAGCCAGCCTTCGTTGCCGACGCGCTGGCTCACCCAGGGTTGCAAGCCGCCCGAGTGCACGCCGTCGCTGGTCGCACGGCCGCGCCAGTCGGACGGAAGCAGCAATGGGCTGCACGCCTATCAATCTCTGGGGCTGGTCGCAGCGATCGTCCCCAAGCGGCTGGTGTTCGGGGTCTACGCGCTCGTGCCGCTCTCGCAGTTCACCACCGCACACTCGTTCTTCGTCGACGAGCGTGAGCAGTTCTTCACCAACAGCTTGCACCCCGAGCTCTACGCCGACCGCCTGACCGCCACCTCGCTCGCGTTCGGGCTCGGCGGGCGACTCACTTCACGACTCTCTCTCGGCGTTGCGCTCGCGCTCGGGCTGCGCAACACCGCCCGCGCAGAGACCTTCGTCGGCAATGCCGATGACCTGAGCCACAGCCTCGTGCTCACGGACAACGTCGGGGTCGAGACCACTTTCTCGCCGCATTTCGCTGCGGTCTACGATGCGACCGAGCGGCTGCGTTTCTCTGTCACCGCGCACTCGACCGAGCGCTTTGCGATCCGCAGCGCGGTCAGCACGTTTCTGCCGGATGGCAACCGCCAGACCGCCGTACGCACGGCGATCCACGACTACATGCCGTGGCGAGTCGGGCTCGGCGCGAGCTTCGACGTTCTGGGTCACGACCCGGCGCAGTTGAGCCCGAGCCACGAGCTCTCGCTCTGCGCCACCGCCGTGGCCTCGCTCTGGTCGGATTACCTCGATCGCCAAGGCGATCGCCCGCTGACCGGCTATGGCTGGTCGAACACGGTCAGCGTCGGGCTCGGCGCGCGCCACAGCTACGGCAACTTACACAGCTTTCTCGACTTCCTGTTCGTGCCCACTCCCGTGCCACCACAGACCGGCCGCACCAACTACGTCGACAACGACCGCATCAGCGCAGCCGGCGGCGTGGAGTACGACTTTCGCTTGCTCGGCGCGAAGCTGCGAGCGGGCGCGCTCGCGCAGGTTCACGTGCTCCTGCCCCGGGACCAGCGCAAGCTCGACCCGACCGACCCCGACTACGCCGGCCAGAAGGCGAGCCTGGTGCGCGACGAGTTCCCGGACGACGCCGTGGACACGCGCGGTGATCCGATACCGAGCGCCAAGGGGCTGCAGACCAACAACCCCGGCTGGCCGGGCTTCAGCAGCAGGGGCTTGCTACTCGGCGGCGGGCTCACGCTGGCCGCGCTGTTTTGACGCCCTGCGCCATCACACGAGCACGCCGGCCACGCACGCGACCAGGCACGTCGCGAGCAAGCCCGCCACCATCGCGCGCGGCGCAATCCGCGCGAGGTCGGCGCGGCGCTCGGGCGCGAGCGCGCCGTAGCCGCCGATCTGGATGCCGATGCTGCCGAAGTTCGCGAAGCCGCACAGCGCGTAAGAGGCGATCAGGCGGCTGCGCTCGCTGAGCCACGTGGGATCGGCGCGAAGGTGCTGCGCCATGCTCGAGTACGCCACGAATTCGTTGAGCACCGTCTTCTGCCCGAGCAGGCTCGCGACCTTGGGCACGTCGCGCGCGCTCACGCCGAGCAGCCATGCGAGCGGAGAGAACAACCAAGAAAAGACGCGCCCCAGGCTGAGCTCGACGTGCAACACGTGCATACCGGCCCAACCGAGGCAGAAATCCACGAGCGCCGTGAGCGCAAGAAACGAGATCAGCATCGCGCCGACGTTCGCAGCCAGGCGCATTCCGTCGAGCGTGCCAGTGGTGATTGCGTCGAGCACGCTGGTGGTCGTGCTCTGCGGCGTGAGCGGTGTGGTACCGAGCGTGAGCGGCGCGCCCGTCTCCGGCAACATCAGCTTCGCCATCACGAGCGAAGCCGGGGCGCTCATCACGCTGCACGCGATCAGGTGGCCTGCGATGCCGGGGACGTAGTCGCGCA
>JBIOJD010000388.1:0-4015 GCA_044450485.1 Polyangiales bacterium
CGCCGCGCAACCCGCGCTCGGACGCGCATGCCAAGCGAGATGTTGCTCGCAGGCGCTTGGCATGCACGTACGCCCTTCACCCCGGCTCTCCCCACCCCCTCGAAGCCTCGCGCCGTGGAAGTCTGCTTGGCCAAGCAAGCGGACCGATGCCAAGCACAACCGCGTCGTGACGTCCGAGGTTGAGTGCCACTCGGCAGGGTCGGGTCGCAAACGGCCCGTCTCACGATGAACAGGAGGCAGGACCGACCTCGGCGCCGCCTTTGGCCGAAAGCGCATTCTACGAGCCATTCGCCGATTGGCTGAAGAACGACACCGGCGACGTCACGGAGGCGATTGCGTTCGGTGGCGCGGCGCTCGGAAGGAAATGGGGAACGCCCGATGTGATCGGCATCTACAAGCCGAGCCCATCTGATCGAATTCAATTTGCGAAGGAAATCGTCTCGGCCGAGATCAAAATTGATCCGTATCCGTATGCGGGCGCAGCGCTTCTCGCCAGACATGTACTTCGTGAATGACTTCGCCGACGCTCTGCACCGCCATAACCACGAGATCTTCAATCGGCTATTCCAGTAGTCCGGCGAATCTTGTCACGACGACACCGGCCATGAGGGGAAGAAGACGCACCGCCGATCGCGTGTGGCCCCGACGCGAGGCCTCGAGGGTTCGGGCTGTGCTGGGGTGAGGGCGTACGTGCATGACAAGCGCATGCGAACGATGTCTCGCTTGGCATGCACGTCCGAGCGCCGGTTGCGCAGCGTGGGAAAAGGTCGCTGTCTCGCCGCGACCGCTGCATTTGCAACCGGCGCGTCCCGAACCCCAGCACAGCCTGGACCCTCGAGGCCGCCCAGCAAGATCCGACGTCACGCCTCTCGTGCCGCCCGCCTCACTCGAATGCGAGGCCGCCTTGCGTCTGCCGTCCGGCGAGGCTTGGCAGCTTGCTCAGGTCCACCTCGCCGCGGTTCTCGCAGTCGCAGAGGAACAGCAACTCGCGGTTGCGTAGGTGGCTCACCTTGCCGGTCTTCACGCCGCTCGGGTTGTAGATGCCGATCTGTGCGCCGACGTAGCGCTTGAAGTCCACCCCGAGCACCTGCACCGGTCCGCGCACGGAAAGAATGTCTCGCAGCTCCTGCTCCGAAAGGTACCCCTCGTCGTTGAACGACACGATCAGGTAACGCGCGCGCACGCTCTGCACGACCTCGCGCAACGCCTCGCGGATGCGGCGTTTGCTGTTAAAGGCGCTGTCGTACTGCCGACAATCCACGCGCTTGCAGGCCACGCCGTAGACTTCGGGCTTGTCCCAGCGCACGAGCGACTCCCACACGTGGTAGTTGTTCATGTACTTGTGCTGGTTGTACGGCGGGTCGAGGTAGGCCACGTCGTACTCGCCGCCTCGCACGCTGTCGAGCGCGTCGAGCTGCGTCGCGAGGCCTGCTCCGTCGGCCAGCTCGGGCACGCGGAGCTCGAGATCGTTGTGCGCGCGTGCGGCCCAGCGCTTGAGGAACGCCATCTGCAAGCCTACCGTGGAATCGACGCGATCGGCGGCTTCCATCAGCGCCACGAGCACGATGGCTTCGAGCTCGGCATCGAGCGCCATCGCCGCTATCGCTTCGCGCATCGCGTCGATCCGCGCACCGTTCTTGGGCTGGAAGTAGCGGGAGGCCACACAGAAGGTCTCGGTGAAGTAGCCGGCCGCTGGCGGCAGCTTGGCGAGCTCTTGCAACACCGCGCGTGCCCTACTCTGCCAGCGCGCCCGGTCGGCCTGCACGTAGCAGAGCGCGAGCTTGTACGCGTAGCTGGTGTGGTCGTTCGCCGTGACCACGTACCCGCGACGCTTGAGCGCGTGGCCCACGCGCGCCGTGCCGCTGAAGACGTCGAGCACGCTGCGCGCCTCCGGCAGCGCGCCGACCAGCGTCGCGATCTGCTCGACCAGTAACCGCTTCGAGCCGATGTACTTGATCATGAGAGCGCCGCGCTCGCCTCGCCGCGTTGGACGCCATGCTACCATGGCGGCGCCTTTGGCCATGCGGGCATCCTTGCAGAGCTTTCCGGTCGCGCGGAGCGCGGCGCAGGTGCGCCCGTGAGCGAATCGCCGCAAGGGTTCGTGCTCGACGCGGTAAGCGTGAAGGCGGGCCAGAGCACGCTGTTGCGCGACCTGAGCCTCCCCCTGCCGGCCGGTGCGTGGACCGCGATCCTCGGGCCCTCGGGCTCGGGCAAGACCACGTTGCTGCGGCTGCTCAATCGGCTGCAAGACCCGACCGAAGGCAGCATCCGATGGGCGGGCAAAGTGCTGACCGAGTACGACGTGCGCGCGCTCAGGCGCGAGGTGGCGCTGGTGGTTCAACAACCGCGGCTCGGTCAAGGCAGCGCGAAGGAAAGTCTCGAGCTACCGTGGCGGCTTGGAGCGATCGACGCCGACACGCTGCGCGCGCGACTACCCGAGGCCTGCGAGATCGCACAGTTGCCGCAGAGTCTGCTCGACCGCGACCTCGGCGCCCTCTCGGGCGGGGAGCGCCAGCGCCTCGCGCTCGCGCGCGCCCTGCTGCTCTCGCCGCGGGCGCTGCTGCTCGACGAGCCCACCGCTGCGCTCGATCGCGACACCGCGCGCCGGCTGATCGCGGCGCTCGAAACGCTGAGACAGCGGACGGCGCTCACGCTGGTCGCGGTCACCCACCGGATCGACGAGCTGTCGGAGCTCGCCAAGCTGTGCGTGGTGCTCACTGCAGGGACCGTCGCGGAGCAGGGGCCGCCCGAGCAGGTGTTGCGTGCACCGCGCAGCGAGGCCGCGCGCACGCTGCTGCGGTAGCCGCGCGAACGGACCAGCTTGCAGAAAAGGCCGAGCCGGTGGGTTACGCTCGCGGCAATGGGCGCAGGCGGCAAGCAAGCGATGGCGGCGTCGGTGGGCCTCCTGCTGTTCGCGATTGCGCCCAAGCCCGCGTTCTTCGCCCTGTTGCTCGCGTACGCGGCCTCGGTGCTGCTCTTGTCCGCGCTCGACGCGCAGCGATGGTTTTCGCTGCTGCCGAGGACTGCGAGGCTGGCGTTGCTCCTGCTGCTCGCGAGCCCGGGTGTTGCGGCGCTCGTGCGCGTGCGCCCAGAGCTGCTCGATTTCGAGGGTTTGCGCGCACTGCCGGCGTTGGTTGCGGAGCGCGTGCGGCTGGAGGCGTCGCCGCAAATCGCTCCGCCGCTGGTTTCCGCAGCCGAGCCACAGCGCTTCTTCGTGAACGCGGCGGCGCGCGCCGAGGTACGGGTACGCTTCGGCCCGCGTGCTCGTACGCTCACGGCGACCGAGATCGGACAGGGCTTGTACCGCGTCGACTACGACCCCCGGCGCGACGGCCCTCCTTCGCCGAGCGATGGAGCGCTCATCGCCAGCATCTTCGTCGGGCCCAGTGAGACCACGCGCACGCTTCGGGCCGTGACCCCGCTCCCGCATCCGCGTTGGATCGCGCGCTCGCCCGACGGACGGCTCGCGGCCAGCGTGAGCGAGGAGACCGACGAGCTCGTCGTCGCATCTGCGCGCGGCATGGAGCGCCGCGTCGCCGTGGGCGATGGGCCGAGCGACTGTGTGTTCGTGACGGCAACGCTCGTGGCGGTGGCGCACCGCGACGAGCCCGACGTGTGGATCGTGGATGCTGAGAGCGGCTCCCGCGTGGCACGCATCGCCGTCGGCCGCGGACAGCAGCGGCTGGCGCTCAGCCCGGATGACTCGGTGCTGGCCGTGGCGCGCTCGAGCGCACGACCCGAGCTCGCGCTGGTGAGCTGGCCAGCGGGAGTGCTCGACACGCGCATCGCGCTCGACGCCGCGCCCGACTGGATCGCGTTCGGACCTGACGCGAGCACGCTGATCGTGTCGAGCCGCAACGACGCGATGCTGCGCCGCTTCCGCAGGGAGAACGGCGCGTGGCGAACCGACGCATCGCTCCATCTCGGTCGCGCCGCGGCCACGCTCGCGCGCTCGCGCGACGGCGCGCGGATCTACGCGACCACGACCGACTATCGACCTGCAGGTCCGCCGAAC
>JBIOJD010000389.1:0-4014 GCA_044450485.1 Polyangiales bacterium
GCCCATGCACGTGCCCTTGCAGGTGCCCGAGCAGCTCGCGGCTGCGTCGAGCTTGACCTCGCACGTGCCCTCGCAGCTGCCCATGCAGCTGACGGTCGGGCCCGTGAAGGTGCACTCGAGGTCTACGCCCGCGTCGCACTTCACGTCCGCGGTCGCGTCGACCTCGCAGCTGCCCTTGCAATCGACCGTCGCCATCGGCGGCGTGACCTTGCCCTCGCAGCGAGCTTGGGCCTGGACCGTCGCCTGTGCGTCGACCGAGCACTGCGCCGGCTGGTAGTCGACGGTGATCGAGCCGTCGATGTTGGCTTTGATCTGAGCGGCCAGCTCGGTCTTGAGATCGGCGCTCGCGGCGATGCCGAAGTCGCCCTTGATCGCATCGAGCTGGGCCTCGATGCCCGCGCTGACGTTGTCGGCAGCGCTCTCGAAGTTGACGACCGCGCCGAAGAACGCGTCGACCGAGGCCACGCCCGAGATGTTCGCGTTGCCGTCGACCACGCCCTTGACGGTGGCGCCGTCGACCTTGTCGCCCGGGCAGCCGAGGCCGCACTGCATCGCGATCGCCGCCGCGGCGCCCGAGATCGCGCTGGCCAAGGGATTGTTCTTGCCGCCGCACGAGGCGATCGACAGGAACACGCACAGACCCACGAGACTGTAGTTGAAGCGTTTCATGGTGTGTCTCCTCTATCCGTGGGTCAGGACTTCGGGAACACCGCGGTGAGCTTGCTCGCGGCGTCCAGTTGTGCCTGGAGGGTGGTGGTGGAGGATGTGACGATGTCGCCGACTTTCGGCAGCTCCTTGCCCGCGCAGACGAGGCCGAACTTGGCCTTGACCGACAAGCTGGCATCGCCGGCCGCGTTGGCGGCGGCGGTGACGGCCGCGCTGGCGCCGGTCACGAGCTCCTTGCCCGCATCGACGACTGAGCTCGTGTGCTTGATCGCCGCCAGCAGCGCCGGCAAGCGCGCGCTCACGAGCGTCTTCAGCGCGGCTTCGAACTTCGCCTGCACCATCGCGTCCACGCCCGCCTTGAGCTGGTAGCTCGCGCTCAGCCGCGGCGGCGTGCACTGCACGTTGACCTTGGCGTCGGCCTTGGCGCTGGCCTGGCACTCGGCCTTGGCCATCGGCGGGGTGAAGTCGCCGTCGCACTTGGCATCGCACTTGACCGACGCGCCGGCCTTGGCCTTGCATTGCGCCTTGACCGCGCCCATGCAGCCGGCTGACGGGTTCGTCAGCGTGCACTCGCCCTTGCACTGACCCATGCAGGTCGCGCTGGCGGCGAGCTCGGTCTCGCAACTACCCATGCACATGCCGGAGCACGAGCCCGAGCACTGCGCGTTGCCGCTCGCGTCCTTGACGTAGGCCGAGCAGGTGCCCATGCAGGTGCCCTTGCAGGTGCCGCTGCACATCGCGCCGGCCTTGACGTCGACCGCGCACGTGCCCTGGCAGCTCCCCGAGCACATCAGATCCGGCGGCGTCACGGTGCAGACCAGGTCCGCCATGGCGTCGCACTTCACGTCGGCCGTGGCCATCACGTCGCAGCCGCCCTGGCAGTCGACGGTCGCCTTGCCGGGGTCGAAGCTGGCGTCGCAGCGCGCCTGCGCCTGCAGCGTCGCCTGCACGTCCGCCTCGCACTTCGGCTCGTCGTAGCTGACCTTGATGCTGCCGTCGATGTTCGCCGTGATCTGGGCCTGAAGCATCGCCGCCAGGTCCGCGCTGGCGTCGATGCCGAAGTCGCCACGGATCGCGTCGAGCTGCGCTTTGATCTCGCCCGCCGCGCCGGTCGCCGCCGACTGGAAATTGACGACCGAGCCGAAGAACGCGTCGATCGACGCCACGCCCGAGATCGCCGCGTTGCCCTCGGCGATGCCCTTGATCGTCACGCCCTTGTCGTCTGTGTCACCGGGGCACGCCAAGCCGCACTGCTTCTCGATGTCGCTGACGTCGAGGTCTTGCCGACTGACCGCGACGCTTGGCGTGTTGCTGGCTGCAGCCTGGCCGCAGCCGGATGCACCGCCGAGCAGGGCGCATGCGATCAGTGAGATCGCTGGGCTCATCCAAAGCCGAGATTGAGAGCGCTTCATTGGTGTTCCCTTCCTCCTCAAACCTGCAGGGCGGAGATGCTTTCACAACGCCTCCGAGCAGGCAACTTCAGACTGCCACCGAAAGATTTGGGCATTTTTCGTGAACCGAGCGCGAGCGCCTGCTCGCACGCGCGTGCCATCGACGCAAGATCGGGGCCAGTCGTCGGCCCCTTGCAACGCGCGTCCAGCACCGACGGCGGCGCTCGGGGAAACTTCACCGCCTCCAGTTACCTACACCCCTCGGCAGCGCGACCGGACTCTGACATCCGCGTCGCGCCACGACAGGGTTGTCAGACGCGTCATCCGACTTGGCCGGACCAGTCCCCGCTCGCGATCACGGGCCTGCCGGCCGCGTGCTCCGCGCGCAGCAGGTATGCGCTGACCACGTGGCCTTCGACCACGAGCTGCACGCGCTCGTAGACTTCGGGCGCCTGCTCGTACGCGTCGAGCTTCGGCCACGCGGAAGCATCGATCTCGTAGATCTCGCCCGTCACCTTCGTGTGACCCCCGAGAATCATTCCGGGGTAGCCGCCGGCGTCGACCAGCGTGAAGCAGGGCTCGGTGCGCGCGCGGCCAATCAAGCGCGAACCGCCCAGAAGCGCGTGCGCGGGCTCACCGAAACGCAGTGTCCCGTATACGAACAACTTGGTGACCTTTTGCGACGGCTCCAAACTTGCGCCCCGCTTCGATCTGCAGAATGGTCAATGCGGAGCACGATGCTACAGCGCCGCTGCACCTGCATGGCCCTGATTCTCGGCCTGGTGTCGGCGGCCGCGTGCGCTCGACGCCCGGCCGACAAGGCGCCTGCGCCGAGCCCGAAGCCGGCGCCCAGCCAGCCCGCGCCGCATCACGTCGCGCTCGTTCCGCCTCCGAGCGCGGACACGCCGCCGATGGCGCAGCCGGTGCCGCTGTTCGAGCACGGTGCGGTGAGCGGGCAGGTCGATGCGGCGACCGCGAGCGCCCAAGGCTACGTCGTGCTCGACCTCGGCGAGGCGTGGGTGCCTTACCTGTTCACCGATGGGCCGAGCGACAAGGGCCGCACGCTGAAGAACGCGTACCGCGAGGTGTACCTGCCGCTCGCGCGGGGCGAGTACCCCAAGGACTTTCAGGGCGAGCGCGCCCGCGACGACAAGTATCTCGAGCTGTACGGGATCCAGCCCACGTTCGGACTTCTCCGCCAGCGCTTCCGGCGCACGGCTGGGCTCGAGTGCGATCAGCACCTCGACCTCGCGCCATTGCAGGCCTTCCACGGCTTGATCGTGCACGACTCGCAGGACGCCGCGTTCAAGGTGGCAGCCGAGCTCACGTACATGCGCGGCGCGGTCGACAAGATGATGCGCCAACAGCGCGTCAAGACGCCCGAAGAGCTCGATGTCGCGAAGCTCGACGACAAAGACAAAGACCGGCTCAAGCGGTACTGGAAGCTCGCGCCCGAGTACACGGCGGTCGATGCCACGCAGAAGCGGCTCAAGTGCGAAGGCTTCTTCAAGGGCAAGGGCCGCTTCGTGCGCGGCGCGCTCGATTGGAGCACGCGCGATGCGCTCGGGGAGTTCGAGCGTCGCCACCGTGTGTTCAGCTGGGGCTACCTCGGCAAGGACACGCTCGAAGTGCTACGCAAGACGCCGCTGGAAGCCGAGCGCGACGCGGTCCTGCGTGTGCTGACCGAGCGCATCGTGCACGCAGCTTCGGTGCTCGAGGACGGCAGCATCGGCGAGGATCGCGATGGCAGCCCGCGCACGTTCACCGGCGTCGACGGCAAGCCGCACCAGATCCCGAACTTGGTCGCCGATCTCCAGCAACGCGCGCTCGAGGCTTTCGGCTTGCAGACGCCCGAGAGCACGCTCTCGTGGCTCGAGTCGCTCGGCAAGTTGCCCGCCGCGGAGCACCACTTCGTCGCCATCCGCGGCCCTCAGTTGCCTGAGTACTACGACGGCGA
>JBIOJD010000390.1:0-3998 GCA_044450485.1 Polyangiales bacterium
GCGCTGCTCCTGCGCACGCGCACCGGGCTCGGCCAGCACCTCGACATCAGCATGCTCGAGAGCATGCTCGCGACCGACGACTACGTGCACCTCGCGCTCGACGGCGTGCGCGAGAACGACGGCGTGGTGGTCAACGAAGTCTGGGACGTCGTCGGAGGACCGATCGTGATCGCGGGCGACTTCCGCTGGGTGTGGCAACGCATGCACGCGACGCACGGGCTGGTCGATGGCACGCCCGCGGGCGCGCCCGTGGCCGAGAAGGCCAAGCACCGCCACGCGGCGATCGCAGCGTTCTTCGCGGGATTCAGTCAGCGCGCGGACCTGCTGAGCGCGCTCGAAAAGGCCGACCTCGCGTACGGCGAGATCAAGGACACCGCGACCGCATTGCGCGCGAGGAGCGTACAGGCCCGCGGTGTGGTCGTGGAGATCGACGATCGCGGGGGCGGAACGCGAAAGGTCGTCCAGTCGCCCTATCGCTTCTCGGATGCGCAGAGCGGCGTGGCCGGCCCTGCGCCGCGACGGGGTGAGCACAACGCCGAAGTGCTGCGCGAGTGGCTCGCGCTCGGCGAAGGCGAGATCGAAGCCCTGGCGTCGAACGGCACGATGCTGAAGGAAAATTAGAAGCGCCCGGCGACACCAGGACCGAGCGCGGGCAGCACACCGGCGGTCGGCACGGCGACCAAAGTCAGATGAACGCCGCCGCGCGCGGCACGGCGCGCGTCTCGATGACGCTTCGCGTTCGCGCCCTCGATCACGCCGAATACGGCGCCCACGCCCGCGCCGATCAGCGTACCTACCGACAGACCCACCAACACGTCGCGCGGATGCCCCGAGCCGACCAGAAACAGCGCGCCGACCGCGGCGCCGGTCAGCGCACCGAGCATGGACGCGTAGCCGATGTCGCGAAGCACGTACCAGCCAGTACCTGGCTCGCCTTCGCGCGCGTCGACCAGCGCCAGCGCAATGCCCGCGCCCACACCCAACACCGCACCGATGCCGGCGCCGAGCACGAGCTTGCGCCACTCACCGTGCTCGAAGTGCGTGCCGGTCGTCAGATAGCCGGTCGCGAGCCCGAGCTCGGCACCGGTCCAGAAGCCCCGAAAGCCATACGAGAGCAGCGAGACTCCATCCATCGAAGAAGACCGTTCGGGCTCTCGTTCTTGTGCCTGGCCGCTGGCCGGCACACAGAGCGCGGCCACGAGCACCAGCGAGGGCAACGCGAGACGAAGCATGAGGTCCTACCTCCTTGCAGCACACAGCATGCAGGAGCCTCACGCGTCGTGCCAGTGCTACTGCCCCTGCGACCAGAGCGGCAGCACGACCTCGAAGCACGTGCCTGGCTCCTCGGTGTCGAGCAACGAAATGCTCCCGCCGTGTCCCTCGGCGATCTCCTGGCAGATCGCGAGCCCGAGCCCGGTGCCGACTCCGGCCGGCTTGGTCGTGAAGTACGGTTCGAAGATCCGTGCCCGCAGCTCGGTCGGGACTCCGGCGCCATCGTCTCGCACGCAGAGCCGAAGCGTTTGGCCGTCGGTCCGAGCTTCGATCGTCAGCGTGCTACCCGTCCGCCCAGCCAGAGCGTGCGCCGCGTTGATCAACAAGTTGACCAACAGCTGCACCAACAGCCCGGGCACGCCGCGTACGACGATCGGCGGCACGCGCTGCACCACGTTCACGTGGTTCTCGAGCAGGCACGAGGTGACGCGCAACGCGTCGCGCACGACTTCTTGAATCTGCACCGGCCCCGGATTCCCACTCGGCGGGCGCGCGTACAAGGTCATGTCCTGCGTGATCGTCGTGACTCGCGACACGGCCTCGTCCACGTCCGCGAGGGCTCGGGACAAGCGCTCGGCGTCGCCGCCTGCGCCGCCTTGCGCCAGCATCGCGCGCGCGATATGACGTGCGGTGTTGAGCCCATGATGGGCGCCCATCAGCTGCCCGTTGATGTCGTGGGCAGCTCTGGCAGCGAGCTCGCCGAGTGTCGCGAGCCGATCGGTGTGGAGTCGATCGAACGCAACCGGTGCACCGAGCAACGGCAGTGCGTCGTCGTGCTGTGACTGGACCAGCGCGCTGGTCCGAGATCGTTTGCGTTCGTCCTTCACCACGACTTCCCCCGCGGCAACTTGCCCCAACGGTAACCGGGCGCACGGCTCCGCGTCCTTGACGATTATCAAGGCAGCACCTAGCCAAATGTGGCTATGTGCGAGCGGGCTCGACAGTCAGCACACCATGGCGGATCGCAGTAAGTCAGGACCTCCGCTCGTCTGCCCGGTATATCCCGAGGGCGATTGTCCGCTGTGCTCTCGGCTCGCGGGTGCGAATCGCGACAGCAGACCGTTTCCCACGGTGCTTCGCGAGGCCGGCAGCATCGTGATGCGGCACGGCGCGCGGGTCGAGCACGTGATCCAAGTGCGCCGGGGACGCATCAAGCTCTCGGTGGCGGATGCCAGCGGCTCGGAGCGCGCGTACACGATGCGTGGGCCGGGCAGCTTGCTCGGGCTCGAAGCATTGCTCGGGCTGCCCGCGCTGCTCGATGGGCGCGCGGACGTCGACAGCGAGCTGATGTTGGTAGAGCCAGCCGCGTTCGAGCGCTGGTTGCAGACCTCGGGCGTGCCCGCGCTCGCCGTGGTCAAGCACGCGGTGGCCGAGAACGTGCGCCTGACCGCCGAGCGCTTGCTGGTGGATGGAAATTCCGAAGCGCGGCTCGCCCGCTTTCTGCTCGAGCGCGAGCACAATCCGTTCTTGTCGGCCTGGCGCGAGGTCGCACGCCACGAGGTCGCAGGCTTGCTCTCGATGCGCCCCGAGACGCTCTCGCGCGCGATCCGCACGCTCCAGGAAAGCGGCGGGCTCGGCCCTGGGCTGGAGATCCGCAACCTCGAAGTGTTGCGGCGCGCGGCCAAAGAAGACGGCGGAGCAAACCCACTCTAGCGCGCGCGAGGCATGTTGCGGCGCGCTCGACTCAGCGCGCGAACGGATAGCTAATCACGAGCGATGAATCGGCGAAGCGCGGAAAGCGCGCACGCCGGACTTCCCGCGCGATGCACGAGCCGATCGCACCGCTTTGCCCGCTGATGCGCGCGGTCGTGACCCGGCCCGTGCTTCCCATCACCGTGATGCTCGCAGTCGCGACGCCGCGGGTCGCGCCGAAGCACGCGAGCACGGCTGGTTGCACGCTTGCGAGAGCAGCGACCACTTGCGTGCGGTCCGGCTGCGCTGCCAGCGATGCGCTGCGGTGCACGCCATGCACGCGAGGCGCCGTGTGTGCGGAAGGTGCCGTCTCCGCGGGTGCTGCCGCGGGCGGCTCCGTCTCCGCAACGTCCTCGGGAGCGAGGGCAGTCGAGGGCGGCGTCTCGACCGAGGCTTCGATCGATCGTGCGTCACGCGTTGCTGCGGCTTGGCCCTCGGTCGCGCTCGGCTGCGCGGGGTCGCTGGCTGCGCGGTGCTGCGCGTCTGCGCTGGGCGCACGAGGCTGCTCGACTGTGGCCGCTGCCGGCGGCCGCATGGCCACCACCACCGCAAACGAACCGGCTGCGGCCAGCGCGCACGTCCCGAAAATCACCCACGCCAGCAGGCCACGCCCCCGCTGCTCATCGGCGTCGGCAGCCGGCGGAAGCGGACATAGGAATGCCTCGCTGCCGAGCGGCAGCGGCTCGTAGTGCCCCTGCGCTGGACGCGCACCGCTGATGCGCGCGCTGTCCTCTTGGTCCGAATCTGCTGGTGGTCGTGACTGCCCGAGCTGCCCGCTTGATGCCATGCGTCCTTCACAGGTAGCCGGCTCAGCCCAGGGGGGCAATCAACGAGATCCTGACCAGATCATGACGCGCCGGGACCCGCGTGCAGACAAGGAGCCGCGGCGCGGGGTGCGCACACACGCACCCCGCTAGCCACGGCCACTTGTTTGGAACGAACGCTGGCTACCAGCGCTCGCGACGATCGCCGCCGCCACGGCCACCGCCACGGCCACCGCGACCACCGCCGCCGCCGCCACCGCCGCCGCCACC
>JBIOJD010000391.1:0-3995 GCA_044450485.1 Polyangiales bacterium
AGCGCGATGTAGTAGCTCGGGTGCACGATCAATCCGCGATGTCGGACGAACACCGTCCGCGCGTCACCGCGCGTTTGCACCAACCGGGCCTCCGAGACCTGCGGCAGGATCCGCTGATAGTGGCGCGTGTCGAGCAGCGCCTGGAGCACGACCTCTTGCGATGCGTCGATCACCTGCCAGCTCGTGCCGCCCATCATCACGCCGCCTGCGCTGCGTTGGGTTCGCGCTCGCACCACGAGCTGCCCGCGCTGCAGCTGTGACAGCTCGTCGCGGGTGAACGCCGCATCGTCCTTGCCGTCCGCCACCGCGCCCGCCGGACCGACGAGGCATGCCGCGAAGAGTCCTAGGGCAATCGGGACCGTGGGTGTGCGCATGCGCTGGGGCAGTTTAGCCCGAGCGCGCGCAACCTACGCAACCCCTGGCAATACATCGTGTAATTTCAAACTGTTGCGCGCGTGCGCGAAGACCGAGAGCGCAGCTCAAGGCTCTCCTACCGGAGGCGCTCCCGGACCCGGACCGCCCGGCGGCGTTCCCGGATACCACGGCCAGAAGGGCGCGCGGTCCTCGCACGACCCGCGATCAGCCGGCGCGCAGTAGATGCGAACGTGGAAATGGCTGCGATGCGGATTGCCATGCACCGGCTGCACCAGCGCGACCTTGGCACGCTCGATCACGGCGGGCGACGCGTGCCGGCGCTCGGCCTCATCCAGCAAGCGCTGGCGCAACGGGCTCGCCACGAACACGTACTGCACACGAGCATCGCCGTCGGCGAGCAGCTTCGCGACCAGCTCCCAGTTGCGCGCGTCGTCGAAGCGCAGGTACTGGTTGGGTGGCGCCCCGCGGCCGCGCGCGTCCATTTCAGCGAATGCGTAAGGGTAGTAGGGGCTGCCGTCCGCACGCATCAGGTAGAAACCGACATCCACGTCGCGGCCGCTCTCGTGGGAACGGTGACCGTCGATGGGGCCGCCGGTCTCGGCCGACAGCTCGCCGATCGAGAGCTTCGCGCCCGGAAGGTGAAATGCGACACGCCGTGCAGCGCGCTCGAGCAACTGCACGAGCTCCCAAGTGCCAAAGAAGCGACCGTGGCCCGCATACTCACCGACGTAACGGATGTACTCCGACTCGTGAACCTTCAGGCCGCGCTCGAGCTTGCCCGCCCAGGGCAGGCGCAACGAGCGGCTGCGCAAGCCCGGCGGCGGCCGCAAGCTGATCTCGGCCGCGGCAGCGGTCAGACCGCCGACGTGAGGCGTGGCCCGCGCAACCGGTTGGATCGCGCAGAGCAAGCAGGCGAACGGCAACAGGCCGAGCCCGATCTGCGCCGCGACGGTCCGAGCTCGGCGCCGCTGCCGTGATTCGCGGCGCAAGGACACCTCTTCGCTATGCCGGAGGCGCCTGGCGCAGGCAAATTTTCCGCGTGTGTTCGGCGGGCCTCGCGCCCCGTCACCGCGAGTCCGAGAGCGCTGCTATGCTGCCGTCGCATGCGCTCCATTTTTGCGGTGCCCGCGGTGTGGCTGTGCGCGTGCGCGACCGCGGGCCCGGCGGTGACGCCTGCGGCGCCGCAGCAAGCCGCCGCACCCGCAGCCACCACACCCGAGCTCGCCCACGCCCAGACGACACAGCTCGCGCGCGGGCTCAGCGCCCGAGCCACGTACGCGGACCTCGTGCGCGCGGCGCGCGTGTTGTTGCGCGCGCAGGCGGCAGACTCGAGCGGGGAGTGCCTGCTGCGACGTGACGCGAGCGGCTACGTGCTCACCGCCGACCTGCTCCCGGCGCTCGACCCGCTCCCGGACACGGCGGTCGAGCTCGACCCGTGGTTGCAGCGTGAGATGGGGCCCCTGGGCGTGCTCACCGCGTACGGACCGATGGGCAGCGCGCAACCGGCGCTCGGGCTCTGCAGCTTCACCACCTTCGCGCCTGCCATGGCGCGCGAAACGCCGCTCGCGTTGCTGCTGACGAACGAGGGCGTCTACGTGCGGCGCGGGGATGTGTCTGCGACTGCGGACGACGGACCGCTACCCGCCACCGCCGCAGTCGCACGGGCGTTGTCCGCCGGCGAGCCCGCGCACGCAGTGCTCTTCGTAGCCGCCGAGGCGAGCGTGTCGCTCGACGAGCTCGCGGCGTTGCTCGCCCTGCTACCGAAGCAACAGACCGTCGCGCTGGCGGTGCCCTTGCCGGCCGGCACGAAGCTGCCGGTGCCGCCTGCGCACGCCACCGCGCATGGGTGCCCGGCAGGCTTGCCCGCACCCCCCCCTGGCAGCCCTGAAGGCGATCTCGATGCCAAGGCGATCGTGGCCGAGCTCGGCCCCATGCGCTCGGCTGCGGAAGCTTGTTTGGCCCATGCGCGAGGCCCGGCGAGCGCGGGCGGTCGGCTCGTGCTGGCGCTTCGCATCGCGGCAGACGGCCGCACGCAGCAGGCGTGTTTGATGGAGGACGCCATCGGCGATGCCGCGCTGGCAGGCTGTGTCATCGACGCGGCCAGCGCCCTCAGATTTCCCGCGCCGAGCCCCGCAGGCTTCGTCGACGTGCACCTGCCGCTCGCGCTCGCGCCCGTGGGCCCGCCGCTGCAACGAGCGCTTTGCGAGTGAGCGCAGACGTGCACCATGCAGCGTGGCGCTTTGCGTGGGCGCTCGCTTTGTGTGCGCTCGGATGCGGTCGTGCGCGCGCGCCTTCTTCGCCCGTGGACTTGCACGGCGTCGCGGTCGACCCGCTGGCGGCACCGGGTCGGGCCACGGTCTTGGTCTTCGTGACCACCGAGTGCCCGATCTCGAACCGCTACGCCCCCGAAGTGCAACGACTCTACGAACGCTTCGGCAAGCTCGGTGTGAAGTTCTTCTTGGTGTACCCGAGCCATCTCGACTCGGTGAGCGAGATAACGGCGCATCTCGCGCAGCACGAGTACACGATCCCTGCGCTGCGAGATCCGGACGGCGTGCTGGTCAAGCGGGCAGGCGCCCTGCGCACGCCTGAAGCCGCCGTGTTCGGGTCGAACCGGGTGCTCGCGTACTCGGGGAGGATCGACGATCGCTTCGTCGACTTCGGTCAGGAGCGGCTCGCGCCGGGCAGCCACGACCTCGAAGACGCTCTGAACGCAGTGCTGCGCGGGCAAGCGGTCAGCCCGTCACGGCGCGACGCGGTGGGTTGCACGATCGTGCAACGCTGAAGCGCCGAGCCCCGCGTGCGTTCCAACGGGACGCAACGGCCCTCGCGAGTCATGGTGCGGCGGCAGCCTCGGCGTCCGCGAGCACGTTCCGGGCCGCCGCGTCGTGCGGATCGAGCTCGACTGCGCGCCGCAGCAACACGAGCCCTTCTTCGCGCTTGCCGAGCGCGATCAACGCCCTGCCCAAGTGCACGTACGCCGGCGCCGACTCCGGCCTCAGCGCGATCACCTTGCGCAAATGGGGAATCGCGTCTTGGTAGCGGCCGAGGCCGAGCAAGACGCCCGCGAGATTGTAATGCGCGGACTCGAAGTCGGGCTGGCGCGCGAGCGCCGCCTCATAGTGCTCGATCGCCTCCGCCGTGCGTCCGGTGCGCGACAAGGTGTTGGCGAGGTTGTAGTGCGCGAGCGCGCCGTCGTTCAGCCGCAGCTCGCGCCGGAATTTCACCTCGCGGAGCAGCTCGAGGTCGCCTTGCCGCACGGGCGCGACCTGCAGCGTCACGTTGCCCATCTCGTTCTTGGAGCCTTCGCCGGTCGTCACGCGGACGGGCGGCTTGCTCGGATTGTGGGTGTTGTCCGCCGAGTTGTCGTAGCTGAACTGCATCTTCAGCACGCTGCCCGCGGGCAGATGCACCGGGCTCGCGAACGTGTACTGGTCCTGCCACTTGAAGTCCCAGTCGTCGATGCGCAGCAGCTCCTGGCTCTTGCCCGAGGGCAGCTCGGCCCAGACGCGCAGCTTGGTCGCCAAGTAATGTGCGTGCGGGAACAGGCTCAGCACGTCGATCTCCGCCGGCACCACGAGCGCGTCGCTGATCTGGTAGTCCTTCTCGCCGGGCGGGAT
>JBIOJD010000392.1:0-3994 GCA_044450485.1 Polyangiales bacterium
CGCGCACCTTTGCAAGCGCGTCGTCTCGACCCACGAGCTTGGGCGTCGTCAAGTACGCGGCCGAGGTCGCGATCGCGCGGTCGCTCTCGAGCCCCGCGATTCCATCCAACCGCTCGATCACTTCGCCAGCCGTGGAAGGTCGGCTGTGGGGGTCCAGATTGAGAAGCGACATCACGAGCCGACTGAGCGGCTCTGGGACCTGAGGGTCGAGCTGCGATGGTGTAGAGGGAGCGGAGCGCCAGAGATCGTGCAGCTCCGCCAGTCGTCGCGCCGGATACGCATGGCGCCCCGTGAGCGCCCAGTACGCGGTCGCACCGAGCGCGTACAGATCGTGACGTCCGTCCACGTACTGCAGGTTCATCGCCTCCGGCGCCACGAACGGCGGCGTGCCCATCACCGTCTTGAACACCCCTGAGGGTGCCATCAGACCGAAGTCGATCAGCTTGGGCCGACCGCCTTCGTTGCAGTACACGTTGCGCGGGGTGACGTCGCGATGCACGTAGCGCCGCGAGTGCAACAGCGCGAGACCCGACGCGATGTCGCGCAGCAGCCTGCACGCCTCGCGCCACGGCAGCGGCCCGCGATCGCGCAGGCTTTGACCGCGCAGCAGCTCCATCGTGTAGTACGCCTGGCCTTGGTCGACGCCGTAGTCGCGGACCTCGACGATGCAAGGGTGCGCGAGCTCGCTCAGCGCGTGGTACTCGCGGGCGAACAGGTGCATGCGCGCGGCCTGCTTGCGCGCATCCGGATCGGGCTGGAGCTGCTTCAGGGCGAGCTCGAGCCCATCGCGCTGATCGCACACGCTGTAGACGCGGCCCATGCCTCCACGGCCGAGCTCAGCACGTACTTCGTAGCGCCCCGCGATCAGCACGGGCGCAGCAGTATCGTCCGACGCTGCCCTTTCGACGGAAGGCAAGAGAGCTCCCCGTCAGGATTGTCCCGTGTTGGCGACGGCTCACGCAATGACCCGAGGTGATCCCCAGTGCGCCCGACCCGCACCTCTGCACACTGCTGAGACTCAGTTCTTGGCCAGCTTGCGGTACTTGATGCGCTTGGGAACGTCGGCGTCGGCGCCGAGGCGGCGTTTGCGGTCGGCCTCGTAGTCTTGGTAGCTGCCGTCGAGGAAGATCACGCGGCTGTCGCCCTCGAACGCCATGATGTTGGTCGCGATGCGATCGAGGAACCAGCGATCGTGGCTGATCACGAGCACGCAACCTGCAAAGCTCAGGATCGCCTCCTCGAGTGAGCGCAGCGTCTCGACGTCGAGGTCGTTGGTCGGCTCGTCGAGCAAGAGCACGTTGCCGCCGCTCTTGACCAGCTTCGCGAGGTGAACGCGATTGCGCTCGCCGCCCGACAGGTTCTTGACCAGTTTCTGTTGGTCGCTGCCTTTGAAATTGAACCACGACACGTACGCGCGCGAGCTCACCTCTTGCTTGCCGAGCTCGAGCGTCTCCCTGCCGTCGCTGATCTCCTGCCACACGTTCTTGTCCACGCTGAGCGCGTCGCGGCTCTGGTCGACATAGGCGAGCTTGACCGTGTCACCCACGCGCAAGCTGCCCTTGTCCGGCTGCTCCTTGCCCATGATCATCTTGAACAGCGTGGTCTTGCCGGCGCCGTTCGGACCGACGATGCCCACGATCGCGCCCTTCTGGATCTTGAAGCTCAAGTCGTCGATCAGCAGGTTGTCGCCGAATGCCTTCTGGATGTGCTCGGCTTCGATCACGAGGTCTCCGAGGCGCGGGCCCGAGGGGATGAAGATCTCGTTCGGGTCGCGCTTCTGCCGCGTCTGCTCGTTGAGCAGCTCGTCGTACGCGCGCAACCGCGCCTTGCCCTTGGCCTGGCGTGCCTTGGGCGCGGAGCGCACCCACTCGAGCTCGTGCCTGAGCTTGCGCTGGCGCGCGGACTCGTGCTTTTCCTCTTGCTCGAGGCGCTCGCGCTTCTGTTCGAGCCAGGCGGTGTAGTTGCCCTTGAACGGCAGCGCGCGGCCACGATCGAGCTCGAGGATCCATTCGGCGACGTTTTCGAGGAAGTAGCGGTCGTGGGTCACGGCCACGATGCAGCCGGGATATTGAGAGAGGTGCTGTTCGAGCCACGCCACGGACTCGGCGTCGAGGTGGTTGGTGGGCTCGTCGAGCAGCAGCAGGTCGGGCTTGCGCAGGAGGATCTGGCACAGCGCCACGCGCCGCTTTTCTCCGCCCGAGAGCGTGCTCACCTCTGCGTCGGGCGGCGGCAAGCGCAGCGCGTCCATCGCGAGCGTGAGCGCGTGGTCGAGGTTCCAGCCGTCGCAGGCCTCGATCTGGTCTTGCACCTTACCGTGCTGCTCGATCACCTTGTTCATCTCGTCGTCGGACATGCTCTCGCCGAGCTTCATGCTCAGGTCTTCGAAGCGTTTGAGCAGGTCGCGCGTCTCCGCGACCGCGTCCTCGACGCACTCCTTGACTGTTTTGCCCTTGCCGAGGTCGGGCTCCTGCGCGAGATAGCCGACGCTCGCGCCTGGCTTGGCCCAAGCCTCGCCCGTGAACGTCTTGTCCTGCCCGGCCATGATGCGCAAGAGCGAGCTCTTGCCGGAGCCGTTCGGACCGATGACGCCGATCTTCGCGCCCGGCAGAAACGACAGGTACACGTCCTCGAGGACTTTCTTGTCCGGAGGATGGACCTTGGTCATGCCCTGGAGCGTGAAGATGTATTCGGCCATGGCGCGTTGTTGTGGCACGCGAGGATGGGTTGCGCCAAGGGGTTTTGCGGCGAAGCGCGGAAGGATCAGGAAGGACGAGGAAGGACCCCCGTGACCCGCAGCGCGTGCGCGGGGTGAGGTGTTCGTTGGCGGGACGTTCGGGTTGCAGATCCGCGCGTGCTGATTTGCGCGGGGAGCGCGGGCAACCCTCACTCGGTGCTCATGCCAAACGCATGCCGTGGCTCGCTTGGCGTTCGGCATTCGCAACGCCCGCCAACCAACACCTCACCCCGCGCACGTCCAAGACTTGCGGCGTCGAAGATCCACGCGGCTCGAGCTGAACGCCGTAGAACCCGCCTGCCGCGGACCCTGGCTACACCCAGGTTTCGAGCTGGAGATCCTTGTACCGGGTGAAGTCGCTCTTGTTGAGCGTCACGACGATCAGTTCGTTGACGTGTGCGATCGAGGCGATCTGGCCGTCGACGAAGGGGCTGGGGGTTCCTTTGCTTTCGAGGCGCGCTCGCTCGAGGCCGTGCCAGGTTGCGGCGGCCTCGTCGTAGGGGAGAATCGGAAAGGCTGCGCGTACCACGTTGGTCAGATAGTCATCGAGCGCAGCACGGCGTTTGCCCTGCGGCATGCGCTGGCAGCCGCATTTGAGCTCGTGCCAGACCGGTGCGGCAATCGCGCAGCGCTCGCCGTGCTTCTTCAATTTCTCGACGATGGCGACGTTGGGTCTCTTCGAGACCGGAGCGGATACGATGTTGGTGTCCAGGAGGTAGACCAGCGTCACAGCGCGACCTTGCGGCCGGTCGAGCGGTCTCGAATCTCCTCGGAGAACGTCTTGTCCACGCCGATCTCGGACAGTCGGTGGGTCTTCAGAAATTCCGCGTAAGCGGTGCGAAAGTCGCCGCGTTCGGAGTGCATGCGCTCGTACTCGTCGATGGACACCATGACCGCTACGGCCTTCCCGCGGCGCGTCAGTTCGACGTCCGCGCCCGATTCAACCTCGTCGAGAATCGAAGGGAGCTGCGCGCGTGCTTCTGCGACAGAGTACTTGCGAGGCATGACAATAATGTACATCATGATGTACATATGCGCAAGCTTGAAAGTGCTGTTGGTCAGATGAGCAGAGGGCCTCTCGATGAATGAATACATTCTTCTCATGCACGACGACGCTCCAGGCGAGCGCGGCGCTCGTTCGCACGACTGGGCGGCGTACTTCGCGAAGCTCAGGAAGGCGGGAGCGTTTCAAGGTGGCAGTGCGATCGGCAATGGCATCTGCGCTTCGAAATCGGGTTCGGGGGCCGACATCACGCGGCA
>JBIOJD010000393.1:0-3994 GCA_044450485.1 Polyangiales bacterium
CGATCGCGAGCAACTCGCCGGGCTGCAACTGAAGGTTCACGTCGTCGAGCACGAGCGGGGTGTCGGGCTGGTACCGGAAGCTCACGCGGTCGACTTCGATTCGGCCCTCGATCGTCTTGCCGCGCCCCACCGCGTCGTGGCGGCGCTCGGTCTCGGTGTCGAGCACATCTTCGATCCGCGCCATGTACCCGCGCAGCAGTTGGAGCTGCATCGCGGTACCGACGAGCGTGGTCAGAGGGCCGAGAAAGCCCGAGGCCAGTGCCGAGAGCGCGAGCATGGTGCCGAGCGAGAGCTGGCCTTGCAGCACGAGCTTGCTGCCGGTGAGCACGACCACGACCGGACCCGCGAACGCGAGGCTGCCGGAGAGCGTGCCGAAACCGGCCATCAGCCGCCCCTTCCCGAGCGCGGCATTGAGCACGTCCACATACAGCTCCGCCGAGCGCGTGGCCATGCGTTGCTCGGCACCCATCGACTTCACGGACTCTATTCCCGCGAGCATCTCGACCTGAAACGACGAAAGCTTGGCGGACGTCGCCAGCTGCTCCGCGTTCCACTCCGCGTGCGCGCGACCTGCCCGCACGTACAGCGCGACCTGCGCCAGCGCAAAGCCGAGCGCGGTAAGGCCGAGCACGGGTGCTGCGACCACGAGCAACACGAAGTAGATCAGCACCATGCCGCCGTCGAGCAACGCCGACATCGCGCCGGAGGTGAGCAGCTCGCGGATCTGCGCGCCGCTGCTGAGCCGCATCATGATGTCGCCGGTCGAGCGCTGCTGGAAGAACGCATACGGCAAGTCGAGCAGGTGCTCGAGGAATTCGAGCGTCATCTCGAGATCGATGTACGTGCGCAGGTGCAGCAAGAGATGACTGCGCAAGTAGCCACAGAGAAAATGAAACGACAGCGCCATGAGCAGGCCGGCCGCGATCACCCAGAGCAGGTGGTAGTCCTGATGCGGCACGATCTTGTCGATCGTGACGCCCATCACGCCGGGCATGGCCAACGCGATCACCTGCAAGAGCAGCGATGCGACCAGGATCCGGGGCCAGTACCCCGTGACGCCGAAGATCCAGCGGCGGTAGCGGCCGAGCCGTGTCTTCGGCCGCTTGTCCTCGGCCACGAAGCTCGCGCTCGGCTCGAGCAGTAACGCCACGCCCGTGAACATGCGCTCGAGGTCCGCACGCGTGATGCGTCGCACGCCGACCGCAGGGTCGATGATGCGCGCACCATCCTCGGTCGCGGTGTCGAGCACGACGAAATGGTTCATCTCCCAGTGCAGGATGGTGCCCGGCGGCAAGAGCGAAAGCCTGCCTGGCTCGATCTTGACGCCGCGGCCTCGCAGGCCGAGCCGCCGCGCGCCCTCGAGGATGCGCCGCGCGCTCACGCCGCCGCGCCCCGCGGAGACGGCCGCGCGCACCTCTTCGATCGGAAGCTTCTTGCCGTGCAGCTCGAGCGTCATCGCCAGACACGCCGCACCGCAGTCGGTCGGGGTGAGCTGCAGGATCACGGGCAGCTTGCCCCTGGCCCCCGGCGCGAGCTTGCGAAACACGGCGAGCCCGAGCAGCTTCGAACGTTTGGGCACAGGCTCGCTCATCGCAGATTGTCCACGAAGCTCCGCAGCCCCGGGATCAGCGTGAACGCGATGTTCTCGCGCCGCACCGCACACTCAGCCTGGCCGAGCATCCCATGGTGGAAATTGTAGCGCGCGCCCTCGGACTCGAAGCTGCGGCTCGGCAGGCGGGCGTGCACGAGCACGACGGGTCCCTGCAGGGGCACCGTGTCCGTGAGGTCTCGGCCCAAGAACCGCAACGCTTCGCTAGGACCGATCACCTGGTCGCCCACGCGCTCGATGCGCAGGTGCAGGACCACGCGCGGGAACCCATCGGGAATGAAGCGCAGGCCCATGTCGCGGCCGAGCAGCGGCCGATAGCGACCCGGGAGCAGCGCGGTCAAGCGCGCGCCCGATTGCTCGCCGAGCAAGGTCAAGAGCAACGCGCCCGGCTCGACCAGTTGCCCGGGGCGCACCCGCAGGTCGCCCACCACTGCGGCTTGCTGTGCGCGCAGCGTCTGCCGTTCGAGGCTCGCTGCCGCCAGGTCGCGCCGGGTCCGCAGCGACACCAATGCCTCGCGCGCGGCGCGGTCGCTCGGCTCACGCAGCAACTTCGCGAGCTGGTCATCGAGCTCGCGCTCGGCCGACTCGAGCTCCGCGCGCTCGGCAGACGAGTCCATGCGCACGAGCACGCGGCCCGGCTGGACGCGCTCGCCCGGGTCGACCTCGACACTGGCGACCACTCCGGCTCGCTGCGCGGTGACCTCGCGCAGCGCCTCGACGCGCACGACCGCAGGACCGATCGCGTGCTCGTCGATCTCGCCGACGAACGCGAAACCGACACCGCCGAGGAGCGCGGCCACGAGCAGCCAATGCGTGAAGAAGAACGCACGCGGCGTGAGGTGCAGCACGTCACCGCGCGCGCCGCCACGGCGATGGAACTCGAGCGCTTCCTCGCGGAACAGCGTTTGCTGCGCCATGCTCAGCGAGCCTCCCCGGGTCCGCGAGCGACCGGACGCACCCGCACGCGCGCGCCCGAGATCACGCCCGCGGCCTCGGCCTTGGCGCGCTCGAGCCGTGCGCGGGCAAACACCATCTGTGCAGCGGCATCGACCTCGGGCTGGATGTCCGCGACGACACCCTCGAGCGGCTCGCGCGCGCCATCGACCTCGACCTGCACGGCGAAGCCTGCGACGCGAGCACGGGCCTCGTCGGGCGGCATGGCAAAGCGCACGAAATAGTCTTCGGTAATCACGCGCGCGACGATTTGCCCGGCGGTGACGAGCCCGCCCGGGTCCACGAAGCGTGCCACCACGATCCCGTCGAACGGTGCGCGGATGACCTGTTTTTGGCTCCGGCCGAGCTGCTGCCCCACGTCGGCCTCGTGGACGCCCAAGCCGGCCTGCGCTTCCGCGAGCGTCGCACGCGCTTGATCCTCATGGGCCCGCGCGGCCAGCAAGGTGCGATCAGAAACACCGGAGCTGATCCCCTGCATACGCGTCACGAGGTCGCTCGCTTCTGCGAGGTCGGCGCGAGCGCGTGCAACTGACGATCGCTGCTGCTCGAGCTTGGCGCGAGCGGCGCGGACGTCGTCGCCGGAGCCGCTCGCGTCGACGCGCAACAGCGGATCCTGCGCCTTGACGCGCATCCCCACGCGCGCGGAGACCTCCGTGACGTTGCCGGAGACCTCGCTGCCCACGTCGGCGGTGTAGCCCGCGACGACCACGCCCAGGTACGGGCGCTCGACCTCCAGCGGCCCAGCCGTGGCGACCGCGACGGGCTCGCCGCCGCCCTTGAACGCCGCGCGGGCCGCGTCCGCAGGCTCGGCACGCCGCAGTGCCACGAGCCAGCCCGAGCCCGCCAACAACGGCAGCAACGCCAGCGCGACGACCCGTCCTTCGCTCATCGCCATCGCCGCATCATAACTACCAACGCCGCAACACGCGTAGTTGCCTGCCCTCGCTCACCCACAAAGCATGAAGGCCAGATACGGTCGCCCGTACCTGGCCTTCGAAGCTCTGATCTGCGCAGGGCTCCACCCGAGCCCTGCGCCGACCGCGCTCAGGAGAAGTTGAACAGCTGGCCGAGCTTCGAGAGCTGGTTGCCGAACTTGCTGATGAAGTCGCCGAGCCCCGACGTGATGCCGGTGAACAGGTCCTTCGCGATCGTGATCGGGCTCGGAATCTGAATGCTTCCGAGAGGGCCGCTGGCGGTCAACCCGGTGCTCGTGTCGAACCCGAGGTTGAAGCTCAGGCCGCCTTGCACGTGCTCCAGCGTCGCGTCGTCGATGGTCTCGATCTCTTGCATGAGTGGACTCCTTGTTTCTGCTTCTGCGTTAGAGGTGGCTCACCAAAAACCCACCACCGGAAAAGATCGCCGCCTGCAAGTCACGTGGGGAACGCGGTTCGTGTTGCCGACGGCTTTCACAGGAGTTAATGCGGCTCGTGC
>JBIOJD010000394.1:0-3987 GCA_044450485.1 Polyangiales bacterium
CGCAAACGAGCCAATGCCGAGCGTGTCGAGGAAGTCCGTCAGCGCACCGAGCATGAGCTCGAGGCGCGATGGACGCGGGAAGCGAGGCGCCGGCTCTCCTCCATCCTGCTGGCGCAGGGCTCGCCAGAAAAAGACCGTGTAGCCGGCCGAGAGCAAGACGAGCGGACCGAGCACGAGCAGCTTCGCGTCGCTCACCTCGAGCCTGCGGGTGGCGCGGACGCCAAAGCTGGGCGCAGGATCCGCCCCATGACTCTGCGCTTCACGAGCTCCACCAGCGCCAGATACGTCGTGACCGCGACCAGGAGAAACCCGAGGTAGCGCGCCGGCAACGGTGCGAGCCCGAGCGCCGAAGCAAACGGCAGGTACGGTAATACGACCGCCGCCACCGCCACCGCCAGCGTGGTCAGGGTCAGCGCGAGGCTCGGCCTGTTCTGCCAAGGCCGCCCAGCGGTGCGGATCACGAACAGCACCAGCGTCTGTGAGAGCAGCGATTCGACGAACCACCCGGTGTGAAACAGCTTCTCGCCGAAATGGAACACCGCGATCAGCACGTAGAACGTCAGAAAATCGTACAGCGAGCTGAGCGGGCCGACGACCAGCATGAAGTTGCGGATCAAGCGCACGTCCCACCGCTGCGGCCCACGCGTGTAAGAAGGGTCCACGTTGTCGGTGGGGATCGTGATCTGCGCCAGATCGTAGAGAAAATTGTTGAGCAGGATCTGGGTCGGCAACATCGGCAGAAACGGCAAGATCAGCGCAGCGCCCGCCATGCTGAACATGTTGCCGAAATTCGAGCTCGTGCCCATGAGCAAGTACTTGAGCACGTTCCCGAACGCCTTGCGGCCGGCCATGATGCCGCCGTGCAGCACGTCGAGACGCTGCTCGAGCAAAATGATGTCCGACGCCTCCTTCGCCACGTCGACCGCGCCCGCAACCGAGATCCCGACGTCCGCGCCGTGCAACGAGGGTGCATCGTTGATGCCGTCGCCCATGAAGCCGACCACGTGGCCCTGGCTCTTGAGCGCGCGCACGATGCGGTGCTTCTGCGCGGGTGAAACGCGCGCGAACACGCTCGCCTGTTCGACGGTGTGAGCGAGCGCGCCGTCGAGCATGTGCTCGATCTCGCTGCCGAGCACGATTCGGCTCGCGTCGAGCCCGGCCTCTGCGCAAACGTGCGCGCAGACGAGCTCGTTGTCGCCGCTGATGATCTTGACCTCCACGCCGTCGTTGCGCAGCGCAGCGATCGACTCCGCTACGCCCTCGAGCAAGTGATCGCTGAAGGTCAGGAACCCGACCAGCGTCAGCTCGCGCTCGTCCTGTGGCGAGAAGCCGCTGGGCTTGTCGACCGAGCGATACGCGCACGCGAGCACGCGCAGGCCCGCGGTGCTGAGCGCCCGATAGGTCTCGTCACAGCTCGCTCGCGCCTGAGCATCGAGCGGGCGCGGCTGCCCGCCCAGCTCGTAGCTGGCGCAGGCAGGTAAGATGCCCTCCGGCGCACCCTTGGTGATGAACAGATACGCGCCCTCCTTCTGAAGCACGACCGAAGTGCGCCGGCGCTCGAAGTCGAAGGGAATCTCGTCGGTCTTCGCGTAGCCGGGGCTCGCCGTCTCGTCGTGAGCGAGGATCGCCGCATCGAGCGGGCTCTTGATCCCGGTCTGAAACCGACTGTTCAGTCGGCCCAGCTCGAGCACGCGCGGCGCCTCGTCTCCGTGCAGATCGAGCGCTTTGTCGAGCGACATCGTGCCCGCCGTGAGCGTGCCGGTCTTGTCGCTGCACAGGACGTCGATCGCGCCGAGGTTCTGGATCGCCGACAGGTGCTTGACGATCACTTTGGCGCGGGCCATGCGCAACGCACCTTCGGCCAGCGTCACGCTGGTGATCATGGGCAAGAACTCCGGCGTGAGCCCAACCGCGAGCGCGACCGCGAACAGCAATGACTGAAATGCGTCGCGCTTGCTGGCCACGCTGACGACGACGATGAACAGCACCAGGAAGAACACGGTCTGTACGATCAACATGCCGAAGTGGCGCATGCCGCGCTCGAACTCGGTCTCCTCGGGACGCGCCGCGAGTTCGGTGACGATGTCACCGAACGCGGTGTCCTTGCCGGTCGCAAACACGACGGCAATGGCAGTGCCGCTCACGATGGAGGTTCCGAGAAAGACTAGACCCGCACAATCGGGACCGAGCGTCGGCAGCTTGGACGCGATCGCCGACTTCTCGGCGGGCAACGACTCGCCCGTGAGCGCGGCTTGATGCACGTGCAGATCGTGGCTCTCGCACAGTCGCGCGTCGGCAGGCACGAGGTCGCCTGCGCCGAGCCTGATGATGTCGCCGGCCACGAGCTCCGCGCGATGAAGCTCGCGAAACGCGCCGTCGCGCAACACGGTCGCGGTCGGCGCGACCTGCGTCTGCAGACTGTGCACCACGCGCTCCGAGCGCGCGGTCTGCCAGAAATCGAGCGCAGCGCCGAGCAGTACGATCGCCGCGATGATCGCGGCGTTGAGCGCCTGGCCGAGCAACGCCGAAGCCAGGCTCGCCACGAGCAAGATCACGCCTAGCGGACCGAGCCCCACGCGCAAGAGCTCGATCAAGCGCGAGCGGAGCCGAGCGACGCGCGGCTCGTTCGGGCCGGACGCCTGCAAGCGCGCGGCGGCGACGGTCGAGGTCAGCCCCGCGCTCGTGCTCGCAAGCCGCGTCAGCAGCTCGGCGAGCGTCTCCTCGGCCCGCAGCCCGACGGCAGCATGGTCCGAACCAGGAACGCGACGCGTGGCGCGGTGCACGCCCGGAGCGTACTACGAGCCCCGACCTCCGTATGATCTCGATTGCACTGTGATCGCCCACGGGCTGTGACGTGGTAGAATTGGCGGCGTGAATGCACGGCTCATCTCGTGCTGCGTGCTCGGGCTCCTCGTCTGTTCGTGCTCCAGCTCGGCGGGCGTTTCGAAGTCCCACGGAAGCGACGCGTCCACGCCGCGTGGAGCCGACGGCGGCACCAGCCGTGGCGACGCGGCTACTGCGAACGATGCCGCCACCGACGGGGACGCTGCGGCCGACGGCACCGCCACGGGCGACGTCATGCGTACGCTCACGGCATACCCCGATCGCCCCTACATCGTGCACGCCCCGCCGATGGCGAGCGCAGCGCCCGTCGTGATCGTCCTGCACGGCGGCGGCGGCAACGCCAAAGGCACGGCACGGCTCACGTGTCCGCGTGGCTTGCTCAGCTCGCCGCGCTGCTTGAACGCGCTCGCCGATCGCGAGGGCTTCGTCGTCGTCTACCCGAACGGGACAGGCACCAGCGCGGCGCCCGAGACACGCACTTGGAACGCGGGCGGCGGCACCGGCGACTGGCAGTGCGTGAGCGGCCCCGCATGCAAGAACGACGTGGACGACGTGGCCTACATCCGTGCGCTGATCGACGACTTGGCGGCGTCGACCTCCATCGATGAAAAGCGCATCTTCGCCACCGGGATCTCGGACGGCGCGGCGATGGCGCACCGACTCGGTTGTGAAGCGTCCGATCGCATCGCGGCGATCGCGCCCGTCGCGGGTGGCAATCAATTCTCGACCGGCGCGGCGTGCACCACCACCCGGCCGGTCAGCGATCTCGAGATTCACGGCACGAGCGATCCGTGCTGGGCGTTCGAAGGCGGCACGTCGGCCTGCCTGCAGATGGACGACAAGAACAAGATCAGCGTCGCCGACACGGTCTCCGGCTGGGTGGAACGCGACGGTTGTCCCACGACGGGCACGACCAGCATGCTCGCCGACACCGACGCGAACGACGGCACGACCACGACAGCGACGCAGTACAGCCCGTGCAAGGGCGGCACCGAGGTTGCGTTGCTCGAGATCACCGGCGGCGGACACACCTGGCCGGGCGGCTTCCAGTATCTACCCAAGGCCGATGTCGGCGCGGTCTCGCTAGACTTCGACGCGAACGAGCGCATCTGGGCCTTCTTCAAACGCCACCCGATGCCGTGA
>JBIOJD010000395.1:0-3981 GCA_044450485.1 Polyangiales bacterium
CGTCTTGCAAGAGCTCGTCGCCGCGGGCACGAGCACGATACACCGTGAGTGTCGAGCAGAGCACGAGGGCGGCGGCGAGCAAGGCTGTGACCCTGACCGCACCGGCGAGCTGCCACGACTTTGCGCTCATGGCTTCACCGCAGCCGGCAGGTGCTGTGTCAGAATGCCCGTCGCCACGTCGAGCACGTTGTGGGGATGCTCGTTGCAAGCCACGGTCAGTGCTCCACCTTCGGAGAACTTCAGTCCGACCGTCCAGGGCGACTGCACTTCGAGCTGCGCCGAGGCCGTGGTGGTCGTGCCGAAAAGCGCGCGCAGCGCGCCGCCGATCACCGGCACGTCGTCGAACGGGTTGAATCTGTTGTGCGACTGATCGACGCGACCGAGCAGGTCGTCAGCCCGCGCGCGTCCCTCGGCGCTCTGACCCTCGGCCGGTGCTTGTTTGCAGCTCGCTGGCACGTGCTGCGGGTCGCAGCCGGCGAGCGCATAGTCCCACGCGCAGCGCCGCGCCTCGAGCAGCGCTTGCTCCCGGGCGAGGGCACGCGATCGCACCAGGCCAACGCCCAGAAACAGCATCGCGAGCACCGGCAGCATGATCACGGCCTCGACCATGGCCGTGCCTTCGGAACGTCGGTGGGGGCGGTGGCGTTCGTGCATGATCCGTCTACTCCTCAGTGAACGATCAGATCCGAGATCGAAAGGTCGAGGTCTTTGCAAGGCGAGGACGATCCGCTATCGCCCCCCGACGGCTCGACGCCGGCGCACGCTTCTTCGAATGAGCCGAAGACGCGGCCCGCGCCGAAGGTTTCGGCCTCATCGGTCGGCGCCGTGGTTTCCGCATTCTTGGTCGGCAGCCGGAACCTTCGGAGGCGCGCTTGCCAGCGCATGTTCCACATGTAGCTCTCGGCCTCGTCGGCTTTCGGATCTTCGACCGCGTAGAAGTACTCAGCCTGTGCCAACGAGATGCGGCCGAGCTGCCGGGCTGTGGACCAGACCGACACCGCGTTCGGGTCTTCGGCCTTCCATGTCGCGGTTTGCAGCACCCGCGAGTACGCGCCCGAGGGCAAGGCGCCGAGGGCTGCGGCCCGGAGCTGGAAGTCGTCTTCTCCGAGCTCCACGCCTTTCGCCATGACTTGAGGCACCTTTTTCGAGCCCGTGCCGTCGTCGTCGGCGTGCAGCCTGTCCTTGGCGTGCGCGCCGAGATCGTAGTGGCGCTCGACCTTCTGGCTGCACCCGAAGAGCCGGGTAATCTCGGTCTGCTCGACATCTAGAGTTTGTCCCTCGTGCCCTGGAACGACTGGCGCGCCACTCGAGCAAAGCGGCATCAGCTCGGTGTCTGCGACGGGATGGGGCTCCAGGTTCCAGTCCGGTCCGACCGAGCCGATACCGGCGCAAGGCCGCGGTTGGTCTTTCTTTCGCGTGTAAGTTGCGCTCTGCTCCTCTGCCTCTGGCGTGGAGGTCACCCACCACGAACCGTGTTTGAAGAGGTAGCTGCGGGTGAAGGTTCGCTCCTGAAAGGTGAAGTCGCGCAAGCGGTCCTTGCCTTTGCGTGGAGGCGCGCACTGCGTGCGCGCGGCGGCATCGCGTTGTTCATACGGTTCGTCCGGGGCGCAGCGCTGGACGCATTGGCCGCTGTCAGCGTCCGGCTCGGAATCGACCTCGTCTTGCTCCGCCTGCGTGCATACGGCTGTCATGTGCTGCGCGTGGTCACCCGTGTGGGTCGGGTCTTGCTGCATGCACTCGGCGCGCGAGGGCAGGGTGGGGTAGTGCGCGGTGTCCTCGACCGTCGTCGAGGGCGGATCGACCGCATCCGAGCCGCAGAACCAAGCGGCGCCACTCTTGGTGAGGTCCTCGACGGCGTTGCCCACCAACCTGGCGACTGGCGGGGGCACGGCCTTTGCGAGCACGAACTTCGTCGTGTCGCCGACGTAGCCGCCGGCCTTGTCGCACAGCTCGTCGAAGGTACCGTCACGAGTCGGTAGGCTCGCTCGGGCGGGCAGCACCAGCGCGAAGTGAGCGGGAGGGTCGTAGCTCTGGGCCTCGCCCACGATCGCCGGGATCTCGCTCGCGGCCGGCACGACCACGCGCACCGCGCGCCCGACCTCGTGCAACGTCTCGAGGGCGGTGTCGATCGGCGGTTGCAACCAGTCGTGCGCCTGCGACACCTGCCCGCGCAGTTCTTCGAGATCGGGAATCGCCGCCGCCAGACCTGGTTGCAGAAAGCTCGCGAACGCGATCGCCACCATCGCCACGATGATCAGCGTCTCCACCAGCTTGAGCGTCACCAGCACCGCGAGCAGCGCGGCCATCACCATGTTGATGAGCACGAGCAGGTTCATGCCTCGCGCGTGCAGCACCGCGGCCGAGAACGCGGCTGCGTCCGCAGCATCCTGCATGCGCTCGCGCTGCCAGATCGCTTCGCCGATGCCGACGATGTAGTAGAGCGCCGCGGTGAGAAACACCGCCATGAACACGCCCATCAGCATGATGGCGCCGCGCTCGTCGCGCTCGAGGCGCGCGGTCACTCCTTCTTCTCCTCTTTGCGCTCGCTCAGGTAGCGGTACGGCGCGGTCTGTGCCGGCAACGTGGCCTCGACGCGGAGCAGCTTGACCGGCACGTCGCCGAGGACGAGCAGCCATTGAGCGTCCGCCTGCGGTGCTTCGCTGAGCTCCGAGAGGGCCTCTTGGGTGGCCTCGTCCGGCTCTCCGTCGACCGCAAGCGTGCTGTGTCTGAGGTCCCAGGTCAGACGCTGGCACAGGAGCGACCCGACGACCGGCACGACGCACGGCACGACGTGGGTCACGCGCACGGTCACGCTGCCGTCGGTTTCAACGTCACCGTGCTGCGAGCCCTTCGCGCCAGGCTCCTTGGGGAACGTGACGGCGGTCGTGATGGGCAGGTAAGCGGTGAGCGCGGAGAGCAAGCGCAACGAGGGCATGTTGCCGAGCACGTCCTCGAGGCTCGGGCGGCCCAGAGGCAGCACCATCTTGGCCGCCAACCACGGCTCCGGGGCGATCGCCGCGAGCGGCATGTGTACCGCGCGGCGGATGGCGGCCATGCGCGGTCCTCCGAGCGAAGGAGGCTCCTTGCTGCCTTCTGTGTCGGCACCGACGCGCTCTGCGACCGCCTGCTCGAACCCGTCGTCCTCGGCTGTGTGCGCCTCCGAGATGTCACCGCGTGGCGCACCATAGAAGCGCGGGTCGTCGTCGAGCACTACGCTGGCCGAGCGCGCGCCTGCGACCGCGGCGTGCTGCGCGACCAGCCGCGCCACCGACAAGAGCGCGAGCTGAACGCTGCCGAGGAACAGCACGAAGATGGGCACGAACGCGATCACGAATTCAATCATCACGACGCCGTGCTCGTCCGCGATGCGGGTCGAGGTGTCCTGGACGCGGGAGCGAGGGTCGCAGCTCACGTCACGCTCCGAGCACGCTGCGCGCTGTGAGCAGGGCGCAGGCGACGAAGATCGAAGCGCCCAGGCGAATCTGCGTCATGGCTGTAGCGGGCAAGGCCGGACGCCCCGCCGAGGGCAAGAACGGCGAGGCCACTAGCGCGAGCGAACGGCGCAAGGTGGCGAAGAGCGCTCCGCGGTAGGTGAGCAGGCACAGCGCGTAGACCGTGCACAGCGAGTAGCTCAACAGTTGCAGCTCGAGGCCTTGCTCGATTCCGAGCACGCCGCCGAGCGCCGCGAACAGCTTGACGTCGCCGCCGCCGATGGCGCGCAGGCCGAACAGCAGGAGCGGCACGCCTCCGCAGAGCGCCGCGGCGCCGAGCGAGAGCCCGAAGCCGCGCACTCCATCGAGCCAAGCGTGCACGAGCGGCGCGACGCAGAGGCTGGGGAGGGTGAGCCAGTTGGGGATGAGCCCGCTGCGCGTATCGGTGAACGCGGCGCAGGCGGTCAGCGTGAGCGACCACGCGACGAGCCATGAAGGTGAGTTTGGGTGCGGCATCGCCGGTGCGTTCCTCTCGATCAGGGGAAGGGCA
>JBIOJD010000396.1:0-3980 GCA_044450485.1 Polyangiales bacterium
GCTCGCGGTGAAGCAGCGGCGCGCGTTCTCGGTGCCGCGCGCGGCGGGCATCGCCGCCGTTGCGCTGGCATGCTTCTACGCCCACGTCGTGCCGTTCGCGCTGATGGCGCTCGCGATCGGCCTCGTCAGCGCTTCTACGCGCTGGCGCACCACGCTCGAGGGTCTTTTTCCGCTCGTGCCAGCAGCGCTCGCCGCGTCGTTCTGGCTGCATGCCAGCCCCGCTGGCCAGGCCACCCTGCACGCAGCGTCCGGCGCGAAGAGCGGGCCGAGGCCGGAATTCACCCCGGCCGCAATCGCATTGCAGGAGACACCGCGATGGCTGACGGATGTGCTGCCGGACGATCAGGGCCTGCACGTGCTTCAAGCCTGGGCCGCGCTGTGCGGGGCGGTCTTGCTGCTCGCGTTGATCGAACGCATGAGAGCGGGAGCGCACACGGCGCCTGACGCGCTCGCCCGCGCGCTCGGGCTGCGGCTCTGGCTACTGCCCGCAGTGTGCGTGCTGCTCTACTTCGTCGCGCCCGGGTCGTACGACTGGATCTGGCCCATTGCACAGAGGTTTCCACTGCTCGCAGCGATCTGGCTCGTCATCGCATTGCCGCGCTTTCGCATCGGTCGTGTTCCGCTGCTCGCGCTCGCCGCCGCGCTCTCGGCCGCCAGCTTCCACTACGGAGGTAAGGCATTTGCCGCCTTCGAGCGCGAAGAGGTGGACGTCCCGTCCTTCGAGCGCGCGCTACAGCGCATCCCGCCTGGCCAGCGCGTGGTTGGCCTGATTTTCGACCGAGGCTCCCGCCACATCGCGTTCTCTCCGTTCATGCACTTCGTGGCGTACTACCAGGCGCGCAAGGGCGGCGCGGTGATGTTCACCTTCGCGGACTTTCCGCAGTCGCCGTTTCGCTTCCGCGAGGACAATCGTCCGCCGCGCGTGCCGCCGCGCTGGGAATGGATGCCGGAGCGCGTCCGGCCCCAGACCGATCTCGATTTCTACGACTACGCGCTGGTGCGGGGCGGTCCGGGCCTGATCGGCTCCCCGCTCTCGGGCTTCGCGCCGATCTTTCACAGCCGGCATTGGACCGTGTGGAAGCACGGCTCCCGTTGAGCAGAAGTCTGTCCCAACACTACGCGCCGAGACGGCGGTTCCGGTATGATCGCCGCGATGGCGCAAACCGGACCCAGCAAGACGATCTCGCCAGGGCTCGGCGCGAGCGCGACGTTCGTGCTCGGGGTGGCGTGTGCGGCGTTGTTGTTCGCCCAAGAACGCAGCGTTTCGCCCAGCGAGCTGCCGATGCTGGTGCTGCCGGAGGGCCCGGTGCGGGCCGTGATCGCCGCCGACGCTCGGACGGCGCGCGACGCGCCCAGGGGCACACAGGCGGACGCGCTGCGAGCGCTCTACGTGGAGCAAGGCGAAGCCGAGGCGCGGGGGACCGAAGATGCCGGCAGCTATTTCGAGCGTCGCACGGCGCTCGAGAACGGATACAGGGCTCTGCGCAAGAAGCTCGGCGCGGCGGCCATGTTGGCCCTGCGTGCTCGAGCGGTGGAGGAGCTCGAGGCCGCGCTCGCGATGCAGTTGCCCGAGGCCCGGGCCAAAGCGACGCTCGGTGCGATGACGCGCGTGCTCGAACGTGAAGGCGCGACACGGGACGGCTACATCGTCGCGCCCATGTTCGTGGTGCGCACGCTGCACAAAGCGCGCTGGAACATCCTGCACGGTCTCGATCCGGATCAGGACTTCGAGGGCATCGAGAAGCGAGCGTTCTACGGCTGGCAAGCGCTGTGCTCGGAGCACGTTTCGCTGCGACGGCGCGTCGAGGCGCTGCACGCGTACGCCAAAGCGGGCGGAGATCACGTGGAGGAAGCGCTCGGCGTGTTGCTCTACCGGCTCGGCGACTACGCTCAGGCTGCCCGCGCGCTGCAAGACGCGTACCACGCCCACCCCAACCTGCGCTTGCGCAACTACGCGCTCGCTGCGCGCACTGCTGCAGGCGCGGCAAACTGAGCGAGAGGGTGGAGCGGCCGACGGCCACTCGGCATCGTGGCCACATAGGCCCGGATTTCGTGATCGCACGCGTCGCCCGCCCTGAGCTGGACACCCCTGCCGCGATTCCGTAGGCTTGCAAGGTTCCAGAGGTTTCCGGGTGCGCGTCAACCTCCGCAAGAGCCTGTTCATCCTGCCGAATCTGTTCACGCTCTCGAGCGTGTTCTGCGGCTTCTATGCGGTCGTGATCTGCGGCCGCAACGCCAGCGACGACGACTACTACCGCGCCGCGCTGCTGATCATCTTCGCGATGTTCTTCGACACCATCGACGGCCGCGTCGCGAGGCTGACACGCACCCAAAGCGCATTCGGCTTGCAGCTCGACTCCCTGGCGGACGTCATCTCCTTCGGCATCGCACCGGCGGTGCTCGTGTACCGCTGGGCGCTCGAGCCACTCGGTTTGGTGGCCGTGCTCGCGTGCTTCGCGTTCGCCGCCTGCGGCGCGATTCGCTTGGCACGCTTCAACGTGCTGGCGATGAGCAGCACCGGTGCGCCCAAGAAACCCGACAAGTATATCCTCGGTCTGCCGATCCCGAGCGCCGCCGGGATTCTGGTCTCGCTCGTGGCCGCGAACCACGCGGTCGCGGGTGGGCTCTCGAGCTCTCGCACCGCCGTGTTGCTGGTCGTGCTCGCGCTGTCGTTCTTCATGGTCAGCACGGTGCGCTTCCGCTCGTTCAAGGATTTGCGCCTGAGCTTTCGCACCTTGCTCCTGGTCGGCTTCGCCCTGATCTCGAGCGTGGTGCTCGCGCTCGAGCTGCACATCGCGTTCGCGCTCGGCTGGCTGCTGGTCAGCTACGTGGCGATCGGCCTGGTCGAATCGATCCTGAGCATGACCCGCCGGGCGGCGCGTAGGCGCCAACAACAGCCGCACGAAGACGAATCCGTGCCGTGAATCAGCGCCCGAACGCTCGGGCGTGGCGCGGGTTCTCGTAGACGCTGATGATCGGGACTCCGTCGTAGCGCAGCACGTAGACGGGGCGCGCCGAACGGTAGATCGACCAGATCTGCGCTTCCACGTCCATGAAGTGCAGCTCGTGGTGCACGATGGCGTAGTCGGCGCTTGCGATGTCGAAGTTGGGCACGATGTTGTCGGGCAACAACCCATCCCGGGCGAGCATCCGGAACGCGGTCTCGGTCGTGTCGCAGGGATAGACGCTGCCGCCCGTGGGCAGATGCTCGTAGAAGAAATCGACCAAGCTGCCGGTCGTGAATCCCCAGAACTGTCGGTTCATGCCGCGGTCGGCCGCGCCCGGGACGAAGCCCGCAGCAAAACCGTAGTGCGACAAGCCGAATGGATGGCTGTGCCACGTCTCCACGGCCGCAGGCGCGAGCAGGAGCGCGCCCGCAGCCACCCCTGCTGGCACTCGAAGACGGACAAAGCGCGCCGGCCAAAGCCGCGCGTACGCGCGCAGCGCGAGCTCGAAGCCGAGCCCCGCAAACAGCGCGAGAAACGGATACGCGGTGAACCAATGTTTGGTTCCGCCGAAGATCGGCGTCGACGGAATCGCGAACACGACCAGCGGCGCGAATAGAGAGCCCAGCAGCAAGAGCGTGGTCCACAGCGGGTCGTGGTCAGCTCCGCCGTCTGCGCCGAGCCATGCCGACTTCGCGGCCCCGAGCTCGCGCCTGACCGCGGCCGTGAGACCTACGACCGCGAGCAGCAGCGTCGTCACCGGGACCGTGTAGAGCGTCATCACCCACGGATAGCCGAGTGGAAACGGCGGCCAGAAGTAGTTCACCCCGAAGTACTCCATGTTGTAGTACTCGTGGTGCAGGTGGAACGCGGCGTACTCGGCCAAGCGCTCGAGCGTGTCGTGCCAGATCCAAGGCCAGCTCACGAAGAACACGGCCGGACCGAGCACGAGCATCGCGAACAACCAGTACGGCGTCCTGCACACGCGCGGCGCGTCCGCGGGCAACCCGCGTGCGCGCTTGCGATCGAGCAGCA
>JBIOJD010000397.1:0-3965 GCA_044450485.1 Polyangiales bacterium
CCCCCCCTGCCACCGCCCCCGTGGCCTCGTGCCGGGCCCCTGCCTCGTCGGGCTTGTCCCTCGATGACGATGTTCGGTGGGTCTCCCAGACCGACGCCGAGCGGCTCGCGGGCACACCTGGGGTGACCTTCGTCGACTGCCGGCCCCGGCCGCAATTCGAGGCTGGTCACGTCGCAGGGGCGATCCACCTGGACCCTGACCGGAGCAAGAGCGACTCCACCCTGCCGGCGGCCCTGGCGGGCGCGGCCACGGTCGTGACCTATTGCGATGCGGAGCGCCAGTGCGAGCGGTCCATGGCCATGGCCAAGAGGCTGCGCGATGGTGGGCTTCGCGACGTGCGCGTGCTGGAGGGCGGGCTCCCGGGGTGGCTCCAGCACGGTTTTCCGGCCGAATCCGGCACCTGTGAGCAGTGCGAGGCCACCCGATGAGCCTCTCGCGGCTCTGCGTCCGGCTCTGCCTTGCGGGCCTCTTTCTGTACGCCGGAGCGATCAAGATCGTCGATCCCGCCGGCTTCGTGGGCGATCTCGACCACTACCGCGTGCTGCCCGAGACCCTGGCGCCGCTCGTGGCCCTGGGCCTGCCGGTCGTCGAGGTCGTGGCCGGCGTCGGCCTGCTGCTGCCAGGGTATGCGCAGGGCGCTGCGATGCTCGCCACGTCGATGCTGCTGGCGTTCGGCGCGGCCATGACCCAGGCGAAGCTGCGGGGCATCAACCTCGCGTGCGGGTGCTTCGGCGCGGGCTCGGATCTGCAGGTTTCGTGGAGCAAGGTGACGCTCGACCTCGCGCTAGCTATGCTTGCGGGATGGCTCGTCTTTGCGTCCCGGAGCGCCCCGTCTCGACCCCTCGCCGAGCAAGCTTGACCCTCGCTCACCTGCGTCGCTTTGCGCTCTGCCTGGCGTGCGCCTGCGCCGTGCTCGGCGCTCTGGGCCTGCGCGTCCCTTCCGAGGCCCGCGCCAGCGTGGTGCTCGCGCTGGGGCTCGAAGACCTCACGCGCAAGGCCGACGTGATCGCGCTGGTCGTGGCGACCGAGCAGCAGTCGCGGATGCAGCCACGCAGCGGGCTGATCGTGACCGACGTCAGCTTGCGCGTGGAGCAGGCGCTCAAGGGCAGCAAGAGCGGCCAGACGCTCGTCGCTACCTTGCTCGGAGGCAAGCTCGACGGGGTCGCGTTGCAGGTTCCCGGAGAAGCCAGCCTGCCGATCGGCCAGCGCGTGCTGGTGTTCCTGCAACGCAGCAAGGCAAACGGCGAGCTGCGCGCCGTGGGCATGTCGCAGGGCGTGATGACGCTGAGCGAGCTCGGCGGCGCGACCATGGTGATGCCAGGCGGCAGCGGTGCGGCGCTGGTGCAGCCGGGCAGTGACGGCGCGCTGCGCGATGCGCCCGCCGCGTTGATGCAGCCGCAACCGCTCGGAGCGCTGCTCGACCAGATCCGCGCCCTCGTATCGGCACAAGCCAGCCCGTAGTCGACGCCGCGAAAATTGTTTGCAAGCGCACGTTCGGCGGCGACAAGCTCCGCGCATGAGTGAACGCAAAGAGCGCGGCGTCGTGTTGCCCGAGGGCTACACCGGCTCGAGCCTCTTTCATCGAGTGCTCGTCGAAGCGGCGGAGTCGTTTCCGGACGTGCTCGCCGCAGCGCGCTTGCCCGAGACGCCGGGCGCTTTCAAGCGCGAGTACGGCGCTGCGCTCGCACGCTTCGAGGCCGAACGGGCGGCCTCACCGCGGCGAGTCGAGATCGCGCGTTTCATCGCGCAGCGTACGCAGCAAGCGCTGATGTACCAAGGCGATGCGGGCGTCTTGCCGCTCGTCGAGCACATGGCGCGGCGGCTGCCGCTGCCCGAGCTTCACGCGCGCCCGCTGTCGGGCTCGGTTGGGATACGTGCGGAGGTGCCGTTCGATGGCCAGCTCTATCGCGGCCGCGAGGTGATCGAGCTCGCGGAACGGCTGCATGCGGAGAGCCAGCTCACGTCGCAAGTCGTCGATGCGTTGCGCTTCATGGTCGAGCAGATCGAAGCGCGCGGGGGTGCGCTCGACCTGCGTGGCGAGCGCTTCGTGATCCTCGGCGCAGGCGCGGAGCTCGCGCCGACGCGGCTCTTGCTGCAAGCGGGCGCGAGCGTTCTGTGGGTGGACGTGGCCGAGCCCGAGCAGGTGCTGGCCGATGCGAGCGCTCTGGCTGGCACGCTCGTGCAGACCCCGTCCGCGCGCAACTTGCTCGAAGCGCCAGCCGAGATCGCGGCTGCCGTCACCGCGTTCGCGGCAAGCGGTCCGGTCCACATCGCGACGTTCGCCTACGCTTCGGGCGCGAGCCGCGAATGGCGGCTCGGCGCGGCGATGAACGCGATCGTCACGAGCTTGCCTCCTACGCTGGTGCGCTCGGTCTCGCTGCTCGTGTCCCCGACCACTTGCGCTACCATCCAACCGGAGTGCGCCGCGGCGGCGGAGCGAGCCTTCGCGGAGCGCCCCGCGTGGCAGAGCGCGCTGCACCGCATCGGCCTGCTGCCCGCGCCCGGACATCACCAAGCGCACGGCGTTCGCATCGGGCTGTGCACGGTGTCGATTCAAGGTGTGAGCTACCAAGCTGCCCAATACATCTCGAAGCTCGCGAGCGCCGAGACGTACGCGCTTCACGGCATCGACCTCGGCGCGAGCACGCCGCAGCCGGTCACGGTTTCGGCCAACGTCGCGGGCATCACGCGCACGCGCTCGCTCTCCCACCCCCTGTTCGAGGCCGCCTTCATCGGCGCACCGCGCTTCTCCGTGCGCATCTTCGATCCGCCCACCACGCGTGCGCTGAGCGGACTGTTGATCCTGCACGATCTGCTCAACCCCGCGGCACCGGGTGCCGCCGCAGTGCAAAACAGCGACCCGCGGCAAAAGGCCTTCGCGCTCTTCTCGCAGCAGGTGCACGGCGGCATCTACAGCCTGCCGTACGTGCTCGACCACGCGATTCGCGCCGCCGCGGTGATCGGCATGGCGAGCAAGCCGTCGCTGCTGCTACGCCGCTGAACGCAGGTGCGCCCAGCTCCGGCTCACTGCTGCTCTTTGATGATGAACTGGACGCGGCGGTTCTGGGCGCGGTGCCAATCGGTGAGGTTCGGCACGAGCGGACGCGTGTCGCCGTATCCCTTGGAGATCAGCCGGCCGGCTTCGATGCCCGCTCCCACCAGCCATGTTCGCACCGCGTCGGCGCGCTGCTGCGAGAGCTGCTGGTTGAGGTCGGGGTTGCCCTTGCTGTCGGTGTGACCTTGGATCTCGACCAGCTTGACCTGCGGGTTGCGCAACAGAACGTCGGCGATCTCGCTCAGCAGGGCGTTGCTCTTCTCGCTGATCTCGGCGCTGTTGCTCTTGAAGAAGATCTGCTTGCGGATGCGGACTTCCTGCTTGGTCAGCTCGACCTGCGCCTGCTTGGGTTTCGCCAGCAGCGTGACCTGCGGCGTCGCGACCTTCGCGGGCTCGACCTCGAACGACACCAGCCGGATCAGGTAGCCGTCGGCCTCGACGCGTGCGGCGTAGCTGCCGACGGTGAGGGACACGACCGCGAACAGGCCCTGGGCATCGGTCGTGAGGCTCTGGCTGGCAGGTCCGATCAGCTCGACACGCGCGCCTGCGACCGCTTTGCCCGCTTCGCTCTCGACCGTGCCGCGCACACTGCCCGTGCGGGGCTTGGCCGTGAGCTCGCAGCGCAGGGGAACCAGCGGCGGCGCGAGTGGGGTGACCGGGGCCGTTGCCGCGGGCGTGCGGGTGTTTGGCGGAGCAGCGCCCGGAGGCGTTGCCGCGATAGGGGCCGTGGTGCCAAACGTGCCCGTCGTCGCGGGCGCAGCGGCCGCCGGCTTGCCCCCGCCCGGCGCGGCCGGACTCTTCGGCGCAGGCGCAGGCTTTTCGATTTGCACGCTGCACACGCCCGGCTCGTAGTCCGGGTGGCTGATCTCGAAGCGCACTTCACCGGGCTCGAGCTCGTAGCTCACGAAAC
>JBIOJD010000398.1:0-3946 GCA_044450485.1 Polyangiales bacterium
ACCGCGATCTTCACCACCATGACGGTGATCGAGGACCGCCACAGCGGCTTCTTGCAAGCTGTGCTCGCGGCGCCCGGGTCGCGCGCATCGGTCGTGCTCGGCAAATGCCTGGGCGCGGCCACGGTTGCGCTCTGTCAGAGCGTGCTGTTCGCGTTGCTCGCGCCGGCGACGGGCTTTGCCGTCGACGTCATAGAGTGGCCGACCTTGTTTGCTGCGCTCGCGCTGAGCTGCTTCGGGATGTGCGCGCTCGGCTTCGCGGTGGCCTGGTGGCTGGACTCCACTGCCGGCTATCACGTGGTCATGAGCATCGTGCTCTTGCCGATGTGGATCTTGTCTGGAGCGATGTTCCCGGCGCCTGCTGGCGGCGTCCTGGCGCTCGTGCAGCGCTTCGACCCCATGAGCTACTCGGTCAGTGCGGTTCGCCGCGCGCTCTACGGCGGAGTGTTGCCCCAAGGCACGAGCGTGGTGCAGAGCGGTACCGTCGAGATGCTCGTGCTCGTGCTGTTCTGCGTGCTGACCGCGGCCTTCTCCGTGTACATCTGCTACCGGCGGAGGTGAGCCGTGTGGCGGCTCTGGTTCTGCGCGGTGTTGCTCGTCTGCGGATGCGTGCGGCGGCCCGAGCTGCCGCGCATCGCCGCGGTGCCGAGCTTTTCGCTCACCGATCAGAATGCGGTCACGTGCACGCCGGACGGCTTCCGGGGCAAGGTTTGGATCGCGAGCTTCATGTTCACGAGCTGCAAGGACGTGTGCCCATTGCTCACTTCCAAGATGGCCTCGGTGCGCACGCGCCTCGCGGCCCAGCGCCCGGAGCTGCATTTCGTGTCGTTCTCGGTCGACCCGGCGCACGACAGCCCCGAGGTGCTCAAGCGCTACGCCCGCGCGCACGACGCCGATCAGCCCGATTGGAGCTTTTTGACGGGGCCCGCAGAACAGGTCCAAGCCGTGATTGTCGAGGGTTTCAAGCAGTCGGTGCAGCGAACGCCGGCCGTTGAGGGGCAAGCTCAGACCATCTTGCACGGCAGCTACTTCGTGCTCGTGGACCGCGCTGGGTTCATCCGCGGCTACTACCGCAGCGATCAGGAGGGCCTGCTGCTGCTCGAGCGCGACGCGCGCATCGTGCTCGCCGAAAAAGCGACCGGGGCGGGCGCCCGATGATCACCCCGTACGCGCTCGCCACGCTCTGCGCAGTCTGCAATTGCGCTGCCGCGGTCTCGATGGGGCTGGGCTTCGTCGCGATCAAAGGTGGCCAGCGCACCCGCCACAAGCGACTGATGCTCGCGGCCTTTGGATCATCTTGCGTGTTTCTGGCGCTCTACGTCACGCGCATCATCCTGTTCGGCGACGCGCACTTTCGCGGCCAGGGCGCCTGGCGCATGTTCTACCTCGGCATGCTCGCGAGCCACGCGCTGCTCGCGCTCTGCACCGCCCCGCTCGTCATCACCACGCTCACGCTCGGGCTGCGCGACCGCCACCCGCGCCACGAAAAAGTCGCGCGCGTCACGCTCCCCATCTGGGCCTACGTCTCGATCACCGGCGTGCTCGTGTATCTCATGCTCTACCACTGGTAGCCTGACGAGGCGCTGAGGGGTGAATCGTCGCTTCGCGACGAGAGGGGAGCTGGGTCGGAGGCTATGCCGACGGGGCGCTCCCGCCTCGCTTGCGGAGGGGACGGCGCCGGACTGCGAGCGGGACAGAGCAGCTCGGCGGCCGCCGGCGACCGGTAGCCGGGACAAAGAGCTGCGCGCGTTCCTTCGTTGCGGCGTGCTGGCGCACGGCTTCTGCCGCTTTCGCTGCGGCGACTGCCGTTTCGAGCGCCTGCTGCCGCTGTCGTGTACGAACCGCTCGACCTCATCGCCAAGCTCGCCCGCCGCGAGGTAGCTGTCGATGAAGCCGTGAGCGAGCGGCGGTAGAGAAGCGCCCGAAGCCGACACGTTGGCGGGCAGGGTGCTCGGAAACGCGCGTCGTACGGCTTCGATCACACGGTCCTCGTGCAGAGTGGTGTACGGCTCCGGAACGATCTCCCCGGCGACCTCCGGCGCCGGTGTCGCGACGGCAACCAAACCGAACGCCGCCAAGGAGGCTGCCGAGCTCGTCGAGGCGAGCGACTGGTAGACGCGGTTCGCATACAGATTGCCCTGCGAGTGCCCCACGAGCAAAACCTGGCTTCCGCTATCGAGCAGCAACTGATCGCGTTCGACGTGGCGCCCCAGATCCGCGTCCTCGACGAAGGTGCTTTCGTCGACGGCGGCGGCCAAGCGCAGCCATTCCGAAACGAGCCAATCGGGCGCCACCTCCGAGCCCGAGAGCGCCCTCCAGAAATGGGAGAACTCGGCATCGAGCCGCTGCGAAGCCACCTGCACGATCTGGTCGAACGCCGGCTCGCTGGCGTTGTAAGCGACTTCGTACTCGACTCCCTGTGGCCCGACGGCATCGTCGCCGAGCTGCGCTCGCAGCGGATCGTCCACGAGCGCAGCCAGTTGTTCGAGATTTGCCATCGCCTCGTCCGTCGTCGTGAACATGCCGTTGCCAAATACGACGGTCACCGCGCGGCGATGGCTGCAATCCTCTGCCCGCGTGGGCGACGAGACGGCCGCGGCCAACGACGCGGCGAGCGCGACGCAAGCGATCCGCTCCCACCACCGCCCGGTCACGGCTTGTTCGAGCCCCCAGCCGGCAGGCAGCTCAAGTCGAGGTCCTCGCGCGATCGCCGAGTGAACGTCTGCCCTCCCATACCTTGCTCGGATCGAAGGTAGGCGCGGGTTCGCTCTTCGGTGTCGAGGAGCCGGGCCCGAATCTCGACGCGGGTCGACTCGGCCTTCGAGGGACCGAGGACGTGATACAGACACTCGGTCGCTCGGTGGACCTCGGCGACGCGTGCGAGCCGCTGCTGCAACGGTTGGTCTGCCTGCGCGAGCTTATGCGCCAGCGCGGCTGCGAATTGCATCGCCGCCGTCGCTTCCTTGCCGTCGTGAGTCGACCGGATGAAGCTCGCGACCGGCGTGGGTACCGCCGCTTCATCGACTCCTACGGGCCCGCTGCTGGCCACGGGCGTCGGGAGTCGCTTGACCGGTCCTGCATGCGCGGGATTGCCCGACCCGCAGTTGGCTTGCCCCAGCCAAGCGATGATCAACGCGGCCGTCCTGATGCGCCCCACCGTCACGCGCCCGGACTATCGACGCTCCACCGTGTGGAGTCAATGACTGCGGACTCGCGCTCCTTTGGGCGCGACGCGCGGCTGCTCGTGGAACGCGAGAGCCGCTTGCAAGCAGTCGGCTCTTCTGCCGCCGCGGGAATTACAGCTGAATTACAGCTCGCCCGCACAAGATCGCAGAAGGCAGATTACGTCTGCTGGGCTCCGAGCCGCCGCTTGCAAGCAATCGGCTCTTCATGCTGACTATCCGCGGGGCCGGCGTGCTGCCGTCCCTCGTCAACAAGCCGTCAACCTGTGCAGTAGCCCTTGGGCGCGCGTTCGATGTCGAGCCGCAGCTTTTTCGTGCGCGTGGTCAGCGCCGAGTCGGGCTTGCGCTTGAGCAGGGCTTCGACCGCGGCCTTGGCGTCGGTGCACGCGTGCAGTTGATAGAACGCATCGGCCATGCCGAAGAGGGCGACGTTCACGGCGGCGCTCTTGCCGAAGTTCGCGATCACCTTGCGGTACTCGCCCAGTGCGGCGGCCGGCTTGCTCTGCTGCGTGTAGCTCGCGCCGATCCAGTATTGGGCGTCGCCCGCCTTGGCGTCGTCCGGATAACGCGTGACGTACTCGCGGAACAACCCGCGCGCCTTTTCCTGGTCGCCGGACGTGTATGCGGCGTAGGCGGCCTGAAAGTGGGCCTGCTTGTCGGCAGGGATCTGCAACGCGGAGGCCGCGTCGCCGCTTCCCGACGTGCGCAGCTTGGCCATTCCTTGGTCGATGTCCGAGCGCTGGGCCGCGAGCTGCTGGTCCACCATG
>JBIOJD010000399.1:0-3937 GCA_044450485.1 Polyangiales bacterium
CCGCTCTAAGCTCGGCTCTTTACTCTGGCCGGCTCTCGACTATATGTGGGCACTGACCCGGCGCGATCCACCATGTCCCAACCCAGCAGCACCACACAGCAGCAGCTCAAGCGCCTCGGCGAAGGCGGCAAGAGCGATTCGCTGAGCTTCCGGCTGGTCTGGCAGGTGATCCTGCGCTGCGTGCCTTTGCTCGAAGAGGTGCAGTGGCACGTCATCGGCATCATCGTGGGCGCAGCGGCCCTGGCAATCGTGCTCATCTACCCGAGCTTCCAGCTCGTCGACACGTTCTGGACGCGCGTGCTGACCGGCAGCGCGCCGACTCCGCAACAGGTCTCCCTGTTCCACCTGCACGCAGTCGCTCCCTGGACCCCGGCAGCGCGCATGGCTGCGCTGCGGGGTCTCGTCTATGCGGGCGTCGTGATCGCGCTGATCTGGGCGGCCGGGCTATTGGCCTTGGTCTACTACCGAATGTGGATTCTGCAGCGCGTGAATCAATCGCTGCGCCTGCGCCTGCTCGACCGGCTGCAGTCCCTGTCGCTGCGTTTTCATTCCGAGAGCTCGGTGGGCGACGCGATGTACCGCATGCACCAGGACAGCGCGATGGTCACGCGCTTGATCGACGTGCTCGTGCCCTTGCAGAACGGCGGTCGGTTCCTGCTCTCGGTCGGCGCGGTGGCGTTCCAGGACCCTCGGCTCGCGGTGGCGCTGGCGATCGGCTGGCCGATCATGCTCGTCGTGGGCTACCGCTTCTCGCGACCCATGCGCGTCGGGTTTCGTAGCGCGCGGGAGCACAACAGCGCGCTCACGTCGCTGATCCAGGCCAGCCTTCAGGGCATTCGCGTGATCAAGGCCTACGGCGCGGAGCCCGCGGAGCAGCGGCGGTTCGAGGCCGCCTCGCAAGCCGCGTTCGACAAGGCCTACGCCTCGCGCGACATGTTCACGCTCTATCGCGTGATCGGCCACTGGATGTTCGGCGCGCTGGTGATCGTCGCCACTGGAGCCGCCGCGTTGTTCGCCGCGCACGGCAATCGCCTCTATGCCGAGCGCCTGGCGCTGGCCGCGGGTTTCACCGTCTGGAACCTCGGCCTGTGGAACACCTTCAAGCAGCGCATCGGCGACGGCATGCAGGCGTCGATCGGGTTGTTCGCGCTGTGGGGCCGCATGCAGGACATCGCCATCGGCCTCGACCGCGTGTTCGAGCTGCTAGACCTCGAGCCCGAGGTGAAGGACGCCCCCGATGCGGTCGAGCTCCCGGCGTTCGAGCACGCCATCGAGTTCGACCAAGTGAGCTTCGCCTACGACGCATCGCGAACCACACTGCAAGACGTGAGCCTGCGCGCGGAGGTCGGCACCATCACCGCGATCGTGGGACCGACCGGCTCGGGCAAGAGCTCGCTGATGTCCCTGCTGCTCAGGCTCTACGACCCGAGCTCGGGCGCGATTCGCGTCGACGGCCTCGATTTGCGCAAGGTGAAGCTCACGAGCCTTCGCAAGAACATCGCGATCGCGCTGCAGGAGAACCTGCTGTTCGGCACCACGATTCGCGAGAACATCCGCTACGCGGTGCCGGGCGCCAGCGACGCCGCGGTGCGCGAGGCCGCACGCGTGGCGGCGGCCGACGAGTTCATCGAGAAGCTGCCCGACGCGTACGACACCTTGCTCGGGGAGCGCGGTCAGAAGCTCTCGAGCGGGCAACGCCAGCGCCTCTCGATCGCGCGCGCGATCCTCAAGGACACGCCGATCCTGATCCTCGACGAGCCAACCGCAGCGCTCGACGCGCAGACCGAGCTGCGGGTGCTCGACAACCTGACCAAGTGGGGCAAGGGCCGCGCAGTGTTTCTCGTCACGCACCGGCTTTCGACGATCAGACGCGCCGACCGCGTCGCGTTCATCCACGAAGGCCGCTTGATCGAGCACGGCACTCACGCGGAGCTGATGGCGCGCCTCGGCGGCAGCTACAGGCGCCTGGTCGAGGGCGAAGAAGCAGCGGCTCGGAGCGAGCCACAGGCGGTGGCCCAATGAGTGCCCGCGCAGAAGAAAACCTGGCGCTCGACACAGTCCAGACCCTGACGGTGGTCAAGCGCGCGCTCGGCTACGTCGCGCCGTTCCGACGGCAATTCGCGATCAAGATGGGCTTGCTGACGGCAAGTCTCTTACCGATGCTGCTGTTGCCCTGGCCGATCAAGATCGTGATCGACCACGTGATCGGCAACGTCGCGATCGGCGATGAGGTGCGGCCCTACCCGTTCTTCGTCGCGCCGTTCATCCACGCGCTCGCGCACTCCAGCAAGACCACGATCTTGATCTCGGCGCTCACGGTCGAGCTCTTGCTCTTACTCTGCATCGGCGCGTTCGGCACGAGCGGTGCTGAGCGCGCGGTGACCGAGGCCGAGCTCGGTGCGGGCGAGGACACCGCCACGACCACTGAGAACCAGGCCAACTTCGGCTGGAGCTACGTGAGCGGCCTGCTCGGTCTGTACGAGTTCCGCTTCACGATGCGCCTGAGCCAGATGATCAATCACCACTACCGCTCGCGGCTCTACGAGCGGGTGCAGGCGCTGCCGATGACGCGCTTCGACGACGAGCGCATCGGGGACGCGGTCTACCGCGTGATGTACGACACGCCGTCGATCACGCTGCTCTGCCTGCGCGTGCTGTTGACGCCGGTGGCCGCACCGCTCAACGTGGTGCTCAACGTGGCCGTGCTCGCCGCGGTCTACGGCATCTCGTCGCCCGTGGTCCTGCTCGCGATGCTGTTTCTGCCCATGGTCCTGCTCGTGACCTGGCCGTTCGCCGGGCTCGTGCGAAGGAGCAGCGCGCGCAGCCGCAGCGCGGGCGCGCGCACTGCGAGCACGCTCGAAGAGGGCATGAGCAACATCACCGCGGTCCAGAGCCTCGGTGGCGAGAAGCGAGAGCACGCGCGCTTCGACCAGGACAGCGCCGCGTCGTTCAAAGCGTACCGGCGCTACATGGTGTTCGTGGGTGTGACGATCGCTGCCGGCATCGGTTTCGGAGCGTTGCTCGTGGGGGCCGTGTTCCTGCACGTGGGTGATCAAGTCATCGCGGGCAAATTCAGCCCTGGCGACGTCGGCGTGCTGGTGCCGTACTTCTCGTCGATCGCGTACTCGGCCGTCGACATGGGTGGGCTGTGGTTCAATGTTCAGGAGAACGCAGCGGGCCTGAACCGCGTGTTCTGGCTGATGGACCTGCCTTCCGAGCAGGACCCGCCGCAGGCGACCACGCTGCCGAGAACGCGAGAGTCGGTGCGCCTCGACCACGTGAGCTTCGAGTACGAAGCGGGCACCCCGGTGCTGCGCGACGTGAGCTTCGAGGCGAAAAAGGGCCAGCTCACCGCACTGGTCGGCCCGGCCGGCGCGGGCAAGACGACGATCGCGTACATGGTCCCGCGCTTTCTGTCGCCCACGGGCGGCAAGGTGCTGGCAGACGGCAACGACGTCTCGCAGGCCACGCGCAGCTCGCTGCGCTCGCAGGTAGCGTTCGTGTTCCAAGAGACCACGCTGTTCGACACCACGATCGGCGAGAACCTGCGGCTGGGCAATCCCAAGGCCAGCGACCAAGCGCTGATCGAGGCCGCGACCACGGCCGGCATCTACGACTTCATCGCTGGGCTGCCCGAAGGCTTCGAGACGCGCCTCGGGCGAGCGGGCGGCAAGCTGAGCGTGGGGCAGAAGCAACGGCTGTCGATCGCGCGCGCGCTGGTGTGCGACGCGCCGATCATGGTCTTCGACGAGCCGACGTCCGCGCTCGACCCGGATACCGAGATGAAGGTAGTGCAAGCGCTCGAGGCCGCAGCGCGGGATCGAGTCGTGATCGTCATCGCGCACCGTCTGTCCACCGTGCGGGGCGCTGCGCAGATCCTATTCGTGAAGGACGGCCGGATCGCCGAGCGCGGCACCCACCGCGCGCTGATGGCCGA
>JBIOJD010000400.1:0-3925 GCA_044450485.1 Polyangiales bacterium
GAGCCGCACTTCTTGTGCAGCTGGTTGAACTGCACGCTCTGGGCCGAGGTTGCGGTATAGATCTTGATCGGGATCGAGACCAATCCGAACGAAATCGCGGTCGAGCCTATCGGGCGCGGTGCCATGGAAGCGTCAGAATAACGCGAGGCCCAGCCGTTGGCGAAAAAGCTCACCGAGTATCGAGGCAAGCGCGATCCGGGCCGCACCACCGAGCCGTTCGGCGCTGAACCTCTGCACAGCGGCGCGGCCGCTACGCAAGCGGGCGGTTCGTTCGTGGTCCACCTGCACGACGCCACGCGGCGTCACTTCGATCTGCGCATCGAGCTTGCGGGCGCGCTCAAGAGCTTCGCGGTTCCGAAGGGGCCCAGCCTCGACCCCAAGGAAAAGCGCCTGGCCATCAATACGGAGGACCACCCGCTCGAGTACCTCGATTTCGAAGCCGTGATTCCAGACGGCAACTACGGCGCCGGCTCGATGATCCTCTGGGACCGGGGCGCGATCCGCTATCTCGACGACACCGACAAGCACGGCGTCGAGCGTGGCAAGCTCGACTTCACGCTGCACGGCTACAAGCTCCGCGGCCGCTTCGCACTGGTCAAGCTCTCTGGGCGCAAGGGCGAGCCCGAGAAGCCGCAACCCGAGTGGCTGCTGATCAAGAAGGCGGACGCGTTCGCGCGCGAGGGTAGCGACGTCGTGAACGAGCAGGCGCGCAGCGTGCTCTCCGGATTGACGGTGGAAGAGCTCGCGGACGCCCCACGCATCGCGGCCGAGGTCGCAGACGAGGCCCGCGCGCTCGGGGCCCGACCTCTGCCGGACAACAGCGCCAAGTGGACGCCGATGCTGTGCACGCTCGAACCCGTCGAGCTCGCCAAGCCCGGCTACCTCTATGAGCTCAAGCTCGACGGGGCGCGCCTGCTCGCGCAGCGGGAAGGCAGCAGTGTTGCTCTCCGCTACCGAACAGGGCGCAACGCGACCGAGAGCTATCCCGAAGTGGCGAGGGCGGTTCGCGCGCTGGCGGCCGAGCGGCTGATCCTCGACGGCGAGGTGGTCGCGTTCGACGAGCAGGGCCGACCCGACTTCCAGAAGCTGGGCAGCCGCATCCACGCCACGCGCGCGCTCGAAGCGCGCCGCGCCGCACGCGAGGCGCCCGTCTGTTACTTGGTCTTCGATCTGCTGGCCATCGATCAGCTCGACCTGCGCGGGCTACCCCTGCGCGAGCGCAAGCGTTTGCTGGCGCGGATCACACCCGGCAAGGGCGTGATCCGCGTGCTCGACCACCTCGAGGACGATGGCCGGCCGCTCTGGGAGTTCTGCGCGCAGCAAGGGCTCGAAGGCGTCGTGGCCAAGCGCGCAAACGCGCCGTACACGCTCGGCCCGCGACGAACGGGTGATTGGGTCAAGTTGAAGCGCGAGCGCGAGGACGATCTCGTGGTCGTCGGCTTCACGCGCGGCGAAGGCGGACGCGAAGCGCTGGGCGCGCTCGAGCTCGCAACCTATGTGGGCGACCACCTCGTCTATCGCGGCCGGGTGGGCTCCGGGATCGACGACGCCCTGCTCGAGCAGCTCCTCGCGCGGCTGCGGCCACTGATCGTGGAAACGCCGCTGCTCGAAGGCCCGCTGCTCGACGCCCCGCGCGGCCGGAGCTTCGTTCGACCCGAGCTGGTGGTCTCGGTCCGGCACGCCGGCTTCACCAGCGAAGGCAGCTTGCGCCACCCCGTGCTGCGCGGCGTGCGCGACGATCTTGCCCCTTCGGCGTGTACGGCTGCGCCTCTGGACGAGCGTGTCGAGGTCGCGCTGCGCGAGGCCGACGTCGCGCACCGCGGCGCGGCGACCAGCGTGATCGGTCGCGTCTCGCTCACCAACCAAGACAAGGTGTTCTGGCCCGAAGAGGGCTACACCAAGGGTGAGCTGTGCGCGTATTACGACGCAATCGCAGACACGCTGCTGCCGTACCTGCGCCACCGTCCGGTGCTGATGACGCGCTATCCGGACGGCATCGATGGCAAGCACTTCTTCCAGTGGAACCTGCCGCAGGGCACGCCCGACTGGGTGCGTGGTCTTCCGCTGCGCTCCGAGGAGCACGACGGCCGCGAGGTGATGGCGTTCTTGGTCGACGATCGCGACACCCTGCTCTACATCGCGAACCTCGGCGCGATTCCGCTGCACGTCTTGGCCTCGCGCGCCGACGACCTCGAGCGCTGCGACTTTCTCACGATCGACTTCGATCTCGGCGAGGCGCCGCTCGCGCACGCGATCGAGCTCGCGCGCAGCCTGCACGCGCTGCTCGACCAGCTCGGGTTGCCGTCCCACCCGAAGACCTCGGGACAAAGCGGGCTGCACGTGCTGGTGCCGCTCGGCGGGGTGCCGTTCACGCTCAGCAAGACCCTGGCCGAGCTGCTCGGCCGCTTGCTGCACAAGAAACACCCCGACATCTCGACCGTCGAGCGCATGCGCGCCAAGCGCCCGAATGCCGTCTACATCGACACCGGCCAGACCGGCCGCACCCGCGCGATCGTCGCGCCCTACTCCGCGCGCGCCACGCCGGGCGCGCGCGTGTCCACGCCGCTGCTCTGGGACGAGGTCGGCTTCGGGCTCGACCCAGGCGTGTTCACGATCTTCACCGTTCCCGAGCGCGTCGAGCGCCACGGCGACCCGATGGCCGAGATGCTGGAGCAAACTCCAGACATCGCGAATGCGATCGCAAAGCTCGGCAAGCTCCTCTGATCCGTCTTCAGCTCGGCAACAGCAGCACCTTGCCTGCGCTGCCGCGCGACTCGAGCAGGCGGTGCGCTTCTGCGGCCTGCGCCAGCGGAAAGCTGCGATCGATCCGCACGCGCAGCGCGCCGCGACTCACCGCGTCGAGCACGGCATGCGCGCGAAGCTCCAGTTCCTGCCGAGTGGCTGTGTAATGCGCGAGCGTGGGTCGTGTGAGAAACAAGCTCCCGCCCTGACTCAAGCGCTGCGGGTCGAAGGGCGGTACGGCACCGCTCGCTTGTCCGAACAGCACGCACAGCCCGCGCGGTCGCAGCGCTCGCAGGCTGCCGTCGAAGGTCGACTGCCCGACCGAATCATAAACCACGTCCACCCCACGACCTGAGGTCAGCCGCCGTGCCTCGGCCGCGAAGTCGACCTCGGTGTATCGGATCACCTCGTCGGCCCCAGCCTCGCGCGCGAGCCGCGCCTTGTCCTCGGTCGAGCAGGTCGCGATCACGCGTGCTCCTGCTACCACGAGCATCTGCACGAGCAGCTGGCCCGTGCCCCCGGCCGCAGCGTGAACGAGCGCAACGTCACCGGGCTGTGGGTTGCGAACACCGTGCACCAGATAATGCGCGGTCATGCCCTGCAGCATCGCAGCAGCAGCGATCTCGGTTGGCACGGGGTCGGGGATGCGGACGAGCGCCCCCACGGGAGCGACCAGCACCGTCGCGTACGAACCGGGCACCTGCGCCCAGGCCACACGGTCCCCCGGCGAGAGCTCGGCAACGCCCTCGCCGACGCGCTCGACCACGCCCGCGCCTTCGAGCCCGGCAGCGAACGGCAGCGGCCGAGGGTACGCACCGCTGCGCTGATAGGTGTCGATGAAGTTGACGCCTGCCGCCTCGACCCGCACCCGCGCTCGTCCGGGGCCGGGCTCGCCCGGCTCATGTGCGCGCAGCTCGAGCACCTCGGGCCCGCCGTGACGCCCGACGTAGATGGCTTCTCCCACGTGGCCTCCTCCTGGACCCAGCCATACCACGAGCGGCTCTCATCCGGCTTGCGGCCATGGCGCGCGTACCCTAGGAACCCTCGTGTCCATGGCCGAGACGAGCAACGAAGGAAGCGTGGTCGACCGCCGCGGTCGGCCGCTGCGCGACCTGCGCATCTCAGTCACCGACCGCTGCAACTTCCGCTGCGGCTACTGCATGCCGAAGGAGGTCTACCACGA
>JBIOJD010000401.1:0-3918 GCA_044450485.1 Polyangiales bacterium
CCTCGCAACGCGCGGCAAGGCGCCCGGCTACCCGACCACGGTGCTCGCGGACCTCACGGTCAACACCGTGTTCGAGAACGGGCTCGGCTCGAGCTTCCGCCAGCACGCGGCCGAAGTGCACGACGAAGAAGGCGCGCGCCAATACCGGACGTACGCCATCCAGTACGACCCGGACAGTCAGCGGGTGGATCTGCGCTTGGCGCGTGTGTATCGCAAGGATGGCCGCGAGCTCGAGTCCGTGCGCACGGCCGAGCAGCAGCTCGGCGAACCCTGGTACCGCATCTACTACGACACGCGTGCGCTGATCGTGGTGTTTCCCGACCTCGAGCCCGGCGACGTGATCGAGCTGCGCTACCGCGTCGACGACATCGCGCATCGTAACTTGTTCGCGGACTACTACGGCGACATGCACGTGTGGCAGAGCGCCGCGCCGGTGTTGCACGCGCAGTACGTGCTGATCACGCCCGCGTCGCGGCAGTTCTACTTGAGCGAGCAAACACTGCACGGCATCGTCCACACGCAGAGGACGGTCGGTTCGCAGCGCATCGATCAGTTCACGGCCGACGATGTGCCGGCGGTGGTGTCCGAGGGCGACATGCCCGGCATCACCGAGACGAGCGCGTACCTGCACGTGTCCACCTACAAGAGCTGGCAAGACGTCGGCCACTGGTGGTGGGGCCTGATCAAAGACCAGCTCTACGCCGACGAGTCGCTCAAACGCACGGTCCACGACTTGTGCAAGGACGCCAAGGACGACCGTCAGAAAGTCGACCGCATCCACGACTGGGTGGTGCAGAACACCCGCTACGTGGGCCTGGAGTTCGGGATCCACGGCTACATGCCGTACCGGGTGCCCCTGATCGTGCAGCGCGGATTCGGCGATTGTAAGGACAAGGCGTCGCTGCAATACACGATGTTGCGCGAGGCGGGCATCGACGCGCGCATCGTGCTCACGCGCACGCGGCACAACGGTGCGATCGCGGACAAGCCGGCATCGCTCGCGATCTTCGACCACGCGATCACCTACGTGCCCGCGTTCGATCTGTATCTCGATGGCACGGCCGAGCACAGCGGCGCCGAAGAGCTCCCGGTGCAGGATCAAGGGGTCACCGTGCTGCTGGTCGGTCCGGACAGCGCAGAGCTGCGCAAGACGCCGGTGTTCGAGGCAGCGCACAACGACCAGCGCACGCGCACGCTCGCCGTGCAGCTCGCGAACGACGGCTCGGCGCGCATCGATGGCAACGAGATCGTGGAAGGCGCCGAGGCGGCGACCTTTCGAGAGTATTATCAAGCGCCCGGCACGCGCGGTGAACGCTTCGAGCGCAACCTGGCTGGGACCTATCCCGGCCTGAAGCTGGAGAGCCAGCGCTTCGAGCAGCTCGACAACTTGGAGCAGCCGGTGCGCTTCAGCTATCGGATCTCAGTGCCGCAGCTCGCGCGCTGGGACGGCGACGAGCTCAAGCTCGAGCCGAGCGTGCTGCACGACTTGACGCAAGAGATGGCGCGCTTGCCCGAGCGCGTCCACCCGCTCGACCTGCAAGGCAACCGCGTCTACAAAGAAGAGCGTAACGTGCGGGTGCCCGCGGGGCTGCGCTTTTCGGAGATTCCGCCGGGCGGCAAGGCCGACTCGGAATTCGGTCGACTCGAGCTCTCCTTCGTAGCCAGTGGGAGCACGCTCACCGCGCGCACCGAATTCGTGCTGCTGCGCGACCGCATCACACCCGCGCAGTACCCGGCTTTCCGGCGCTGGGTCGAGGCCGCGGACCAAGTGCTGAAGCAACGCATCGGCCTGCGCAAGGAGCAGACGCGATGAACATGCGCTGGCTGCTCGTTTGTTGCTTGTCGCTGTCGTTCGGCTGCGGCGCGGCGCTCAGCGAAGGGCCCGGCAGCATCACGGCCCTGCGCGCGGAAGCGGCAGGGTCGCCGACGGATCCGGTGCTGCAACAACGCTTGGCCCTGGCAGAGATGTTCTCGTACGAAGGCGATCCGGCGAGCGTGGACGGCCAGCTGCAGCGTGCGCTCGCAGTCGATCCCAAGAGCCCGCGGCTTTGGCTCGCGCTCGGTCTGCACGCCGATTCGCACGGGCGCCCGGGCTTGGCGCTCGACGCCTATCTGCACGCGCTCGCGCTCTGCCCGCGCTCGACCGATCCGATCGCGCCACAGCTCGCCGAGCTTGCCGTACACGCAGTCGGTGGCCTCGAAGGCAGTGTCACGGACTATCACAACAAAGTGTTGCCGGCGCTGCAGGCGCTGCTCTCCGATCGCGACCTGGCGCTGCCCGCGCGCTATGGCGTGGCCGGGTTGCTCGCGCAGCTCGCCTATCGGCGCGGCGACAGGCCCGCAGCACAGGGCTTTGCCGAAAACGTCGGCTGCATCACGCGCTTTCGCGGCGCTGGACCGTTCGGACCGCGCGAGCTCCTGAGCTTCGACCAGCGCCATGCGGCCGCGCCCGGGAAACCACTGGCCGCGAGCTACGACCTGGGGCCCGGACGCGGCGTGTCGCCCACGCGCGAGCTCGGCGCACGCGGCTGCTCGGTCAGCCTCGGCGGAGGGCCCGTCGCGCGCGGCGGCACGAGCTATGCGCAGACCTTCGTCGAGCTGCAGAGGCGCGGAGCCTACTCGCTGCGCTTCGAGTCGCCGAACGCGGCCGAGGTGTTCCTCGACGGACGTTCGATCTTGCGCGTCGACCGGCGACAAGAGCTGGCGCCCGACGTGCTGTACGTTCCACTCGACCTCGACGCCGGCCGCCACGAATTCACGGTCAAGCTCACCACCCGCCACCCCAACCCCGCGATCGCATTCGCGCTCGCGCCACGCCGCGCCCAGGACGAGGCCGGCTTCGCGCTGCCGTTCACGCCCGACGCGCAAGAAGGCTTCGCGGTCTACGCGCGCGCGGCGATCGCGGGCGTGCGCGGCGACGTGCTCAGCGCACGGCAGATCCTCGACAAGATCGACGTGTCGGCCAAACCGTCTGCGCTGCTGCTGATGCTGCGCGCGGGCCTGCTCTTGTCCGATCCGCTGATGCCGAACGACAGCCGCGAAGACGACGCGCGCAGGTTGCTGTCGGCAGCGCTCGAGCGCGACCCCGGCGTTTGGCATCCACGCGTGCAGCTTGCGGACATGGCCGCGGGTCACGGTCGCCCCAAAGAAGCGATCGCAGACCTGCGCGAGCAGATGAACCGCTTTCCCGAGGTGCCGACCATCGGCCTGACGCTGGCGCAGCTCCTGCGCGCCCAGCAGTGGGACGCCGAAGCCGATGCGGTGATCGCCAAGATGCGCAAGCTCGTCCCGGATGGCTGCGCGCCGCTCTCGGCCGAGCTCGAAGCGCTGCGCAACCGCAACCGCGAGCAGAAAGCCGCGGAGGTCGCCGAGGCGCTCGAGCGTTGTGAAGGCCAAGCCAACGCGCGCTACGCGCTCTTGCTGCGACAGCGTCACTGGGACGCTGCACAGAAAGAGCTCGAACGGCTCGCCGCGCTCGAGCCGCCGCAGAACCGTTACCCGTGGCTGCTCGCGCGCATGGAGCTGGCCAAGAACCGTGGCGACGACGCCGCGGTCGAGCGGCAGATCACGGAGCTGCGCGCGCTCTACCCGCGGGCCACCACTGGCACGCTCGAGGAGATCGACCGCCTCGGTGCCCGCGGTGACACGGCGGGCGCGCTCTCGGTGCTGCAGCAAGCGCTCGAACGCGAGCCCGCGTCGATGGCAGAGCTGAATCGGCTCGTGCCCGTGCTCGGCGGTAAGCACGTGCTCGATGCCTACCGCATCGACGGCGAAGCGGCGATCAAGCGCTTCGAGGCCTCTGGCCGCAGCTACGACGCGCCTCAGGTGCTCGTGTTCGACTACATGGCGGTGGCCGTGCTGCAAGACGGCTCCTCGGTCGAGCTCGTGCACACGATCGAGAAGGCGCAGAGCGACGAG
>JBIOJD010000402.1:0-3903 GCA_044450485.1 Polyangiales bacterium
CGGCAAGACCAAGCTCGGCGCCCGCACGCGCATCGCGTACTTCGATCAGGCGCGCGCCGACCTGCACGACGATTGGTCGGTCTTCGACAACGTCGCCGGGCGCGAGGGCGCTCAGCAGAGCGGCGGCGGCCACGTGCAGCTCGGTGAGACGACGCTCGAGATGCGGGCATACCTCGAGCGCTTTCTGTTCGACGGAGGCAAGCAGCGACAGAAGGTGTCGGGTCTCTCGGGCGGCGAGCGCGCACGCGTCGCCCTCGCCAAAGCGCTGCGCGACGGCGCGAACCTGCTATTGCTCGACGAGCCCACGAACGACCTCGACGTGTCCACGCTGGCGGAGCTCGAGGAGCTGCTCGTGGGCTGGCCCGGGTGTGCGCTCATCGTCTCACACGATCGCGCGTTTCTGGATCGCGTCGCGACCTGCGTGCTGGCGTTCGAGGGCGACGGCGCCGTGGTTCGCTACGAGGGTAACTATCAGAGCTACCTCGCGCAGCGCGAACGCGCGACTCAGGCCGGTGCGGAGGGTGCGCGCAAGCCACAGCCCGCACGCGCGGTCGCACCCGCGCAGTCGGCCCCACCGCCTCATCCATCGCGCAAGCCGTTGACCTACGCGGAGCGCCTCGAGCTCGCGGGCATCGTCGATGCGATAGCCGTGGCCGAGAGCGAGCTCGCGCGACACGAGGCTGCGTTGTCGGATCCCGCGACATACACGGCCTCCGCCGACGCGCAGAGGAGCACGCGACGCAGCTACGAGCAGGCCCGCGCCGAGGTCACGCGTCTGACCGCGCGCTGGGAGACGCTCGAAGCGCGCGCGGCCGTGTCGAAGAGCTGAGCCCCGCTTGGCAGCGCGGAGCGCGCCGGGCTGCGCGCCTTGACAAACGCGCGGCACCGTCACACGGTCTGCGCGTTTCGAGTCGCTTGCCGTCCAGACCTGGCGGCCGGCGATAGGGGCGCAAGGCCCCGAACAGGGAAGTCGGTGAGAAGCCGACGCGGACCCGCCACGGTATGCGGCTCGGTCCTTCATCACGATGCCACTGGCGATAGCCGGGAAGGCGATGGAGGAAAAACCCGCAAGCCCGGAGACCTACTCGAGACGGAGCCCAACGCGCCTCGGGGATGGCGGGCAGTGCACAGAACCAATTTTGCGGTCTTCGTTTGGGTGTTGCTGCTGCTCGCGGCTCGTGGCGGCAGCGCACGCGCCCAGCAGGGCTCGAGAGTCGGCACCGAGGCCGACGGTTTCGGCGCCCTTGCCCGGGTTCGCGCGCCGATTCCCTCGACGAACGGCGAAGACCCGACGGCATCGGGCACCACGCTCGACCTGAGCGAGCGTTCGAGCGCGCTCGACAGCACGGAAGAAGTCGTGGCGTCGATGCCGGGCGCGCATGTGCGTCGCGAAGGCGGGTTCGGCGCATTCTCATCCGTGTCGCTGCGCGGTTCCGGCGCCGAGCACACCTCGGTGCTGCTCGGTGATCTGCCGCTCGACACCGAAGACACCGGTCCCTTCGATTTGAGCCTCATACCTCTGGCCCTGCTCGATTCGGTCGAGGTCTACCGCGGAGGTGCGCCCATCTGGTGGAGCGATGGCGCGATCGGCGGGATCATCCGGCTCGTGCCGCGCAGCGCCGAACGCAGCACGCTCGGTGCGCAGCTCACCTATGGTTCCTTCGGCCGTCTCGAGCTCGGCGTCACCAGCTCCGTGCTCCGCGATACCGGGGCGCATCCAGCCTTCTTCGCGCACGTCGACGTGGCTCACGCCGACAACGACTACGCCTACGTCGACGACAATCAGACTCGCTTCGACACAGCGACCGCTTCGGCGCGCAGTGACGACGTCACCTTGCACCAGCGCAACGCCCGGATCGACGCCGCCAATGGCATGGCACACGGCGCCGTAGACCTCGCCGGCGGGCGCCTCGACGTCGTTCTACTCGGCCACGAGCGCAATCAAGGCATTCCGGGCCCGCTTGCCGCCCCGACGCTGCACGTGCAACGCAGCCTCACGCGCGCGCTCGGCGCAGCGAGCTGGACCACGGAGCGCCTGCGCACCGACGGCGAGCGCAAGTATCGACTTCAGGTCCTCGCCAACGGGAGTTATCAGGACAACCGCCTGACCGATCTCGAGGGCGAGCTCGGGGTCTCGCGCCCCATCGCTGCGGACGACAGGTGGAGCCGCGCGTCCGCACGCGTTGCTGGCAGTGCGGCGCTGACTTCGGTTGTCGAGCCCACGCTGACCGCCAACGTCGCGCGCGACGACTACCGCCCGAGCGATGCCCTGGCCTTCAGCATCCCGCCCAGACCTTCGGGCCGCACGAGCGAAAGTCTGGCCACGGAGCTGCGCATTCACGGCGAGCTCGGCAGGACACGTCTCGAGCTGCGCCCCTCGGTCCGGGTGCAATGGAGCCAGTCTTCCATCTGGCCGAACGAGAGCACGATCGCGCCGGTAGAGGCTGCTCGGCGCAACGACGTCATCGCCACCTATCGCGTGGCGACTGTCGTCGCGCCGTTGCCCGTGCTCGCCCTCGGGGCATCGGCCGCCACGGGCGCGCGCCTGCCTTCCATCCTCGAGCTCTTCGGCGATCGAGTCTTTGAAGAGGCGAACACGCAGCTGCGTGTCGAGAAGTCCCGCACGGTCGATGCCAGTGCAGTCCTGCGCGAAACGCGCGGCATCTTGCGTGGGAGCGTCGAGCTGCGTGGCTTCGCGCTTTTCATCGACGATCTCATCGCGTACCGGCGTACCGCGCAGTACACGGTGCGTCCCGAGAACGTGGACAGCGCGCGGGTTCTCGGCGCAGAGCTCGGCGTCCAAGGCGGCTACGGACGGCACCTCTCGCTCGGAGGGTCGCTCACCGCGATGAAGACGCGCAATCAGTTCGGCAAGGACCTGCCGCTGCGCCCGCCGCTCCAATTCTCCGTGCGCCCCGAGGTCTCGATCTTCCCGCCATGGCTGAATCGGATCGTGTTGTTCACGGAGGCAGACTACGTGTCGTTCGTCTACCTCGATCCCGCGAACCGAACCTTTCTCGATGCCTACACCATGGTCTCTTTGGGAATGGCGCTGAGGTTCTTGGAAGAGCGCGCCACCGTCTCGGCCCGCGCCCAGAACGTGCTCGGCACGGCCGCCACGGATGTCTTGTCGCGGCCATTGCCCGGCTTCAATGTCTTGGTCTCACTGGCGGTGGAGGAAGCTGTCGAGTGATCATGTCTCGCATGCTCCGGACACCTCTGATCGTGCTTGCGCTTGCGCTGCCCGCAGGCGCTTGCACGCCCAAGATCTCCGGCAAGCTCCGAGGCATCGGCGACGCGGCCGCGTCCGACGCGAGCTCGCGCGCCGGGCTCGAGCCCACACCACGCGGTTACGCCGTCGTGTCGACCGACTATTCGGTCACCTCCGTGTCGTTGTTGAAGCCCGACGGCACGCCGTTGCAACGCGACTTCGTCGACTCGGGGTCATCCAGCGCGGGGCTCGTCACGGCGCTTTCGGGCGACGTGATCCTTCCGACCCGCGCAGGTGACCCCGGCGTGCTCGTGCTGCTCGATCGTTTCCGCACCGACGTGGTGACGCGCATCGACCTGAGGTCAGGAGAGATCCTCGGCCAAGTGAAGACCATTGCACCGAACGCGCAGAGCAACACCACCTATTCTTCCAATCCCCACGACTACGTGTACATCGACCCTGGCACCGCGTGGATCACGCGCTACGAACCGAACACCAACGCAGGCGCTGGCGACGCTGATCTCGGTGCCGATCTGCTGCGCCTGGATCCCACCCGGTTCGTCCGCACCGGCGACCGCATCGATTTCTCGCAATGGAACGGCCTCGCGGACCGCACCAATCCCGACACTGGAGAGCACGAAAGCGTCACCGTCTACGCCCGTCCGTCCGGTCTCGTCCGCCTCGGCGACTTC
>JBIOJD010000403.1:0-3886 GCA_044450485.1 Polyangiales bacterium
CTTGAAGCCGCCGAGCTGCTTGCCGAAGTGGGCGTCGGGGTGAAACAGCTTCGACAGCTCGAAGTACGCGTTGCGGATCGCGCGCTTGTCGGCCTTTCGCTCGACCCCGAGGACCGCATACAGATCGAGCCCCTCGAGCGCATAGAACGCGTTGAGAATGCGCCTGCGCGTGTCGACCGGAATGTCGACCTTCTCGTCGAGCTCGCTCGACGCGTAGCGCGTGCGCTTCGGAACGAAGTGAGCATCGGGTGGCCTCGCCGGCGGCGGAGACTTCTCACCCGTGAGTGTGCCGCCCTCTCTGCGAGCTGGGGCCGGTTTGGGTCGCGAGTTCGCCCAGGGCAGCCCCACCGCGCCGAGCTCGGCGAGGCGATCGAGAATTCCGAGCACCCTTTGGGCATCGATGCCGCTCATCATCGAGATGTCCTCGACCGAGGCCGAGCCATCGACGCGCGAGAGCACGAAGCCCTCGGTCGTATTGAGCGGCAGCCGCCGTACGTCGAGGCCCGAGACCGGTGTCGGGATGCGCGGCAGCGGCATCGTTCAGCGTGCTCCTGCCCCGCGCTCGACTGGCACCATGATCTTCGAGTCTATCATCCGAGGGCGGCACGCACGAAGCCCGGCCAAGGGCTGCAGGCAGATGTGAGCAGGCACACCTCCGTGTCCGCTGTAGGCGAGGCGAGCGCCGGAGATGGCCGGCTCCCCCCACGAGCGCGAACTGGCTACCGCACGAGCAGCTCGAGCAGCGCCTTCTGCGCGTGCAGACGATTCTCGGCCTCGTCCCACACCCGCGACGCCGGGCCGTCAATCACCTCGGCCACGACCTCCTCACCCCGGTGCGCAGGCAAGCAGTGCAGGAAGATCGCAGCCGGCGCCGCCAGTGCCATGACTGCCTCGGTGACGCAGAAAGCCCGGAACGCCGCGCGCCGTGACACCGCCTCGCTCTCCTGTCCCATGCTCGCCCACACATCCGTCGTCACGACGTGCGCGCCACGGGCCGCAGCCATCACGTCCGAGCCGACCGACACGCGGCCGCCGAGCGCGCGCGCGCCGTCGAGCACGTCTTGCGCAGGACGGTAGGCGTCGGGACACGCCAGCCGCAGCTCGAAGCCGAGCTGAGCGCAGGCCAAGATCCACGAGTGCGCCATGTTGTTGCCGTCGCCGATCCACGCGACGCGCAGCTCGGGCCATGCAACCGAGCAGTGCTCTCGCACGGTCATCAGGTCCGCGAGCAGTTGGCACGGATGGAACTTGTCGGTGAGCGCATTGATGATCGGCACCTGCGAGGCAGCGGCCAGAGTCTCGATGCGATCGTGGCCGAAGGTCCGCAGCACCACTGCATGCACGTAACGAGAGAGCACGCGCGCCGTGTCGTCGAGCGGCTCGTCGCGACCGAGCTGCAGATCTTTGCCGGATGCGAGCAGCGCGTGACCACCGAGCTCGTGGATCCCGACCTCGAACGAGATGCGCGTGCGGGTCGACGCCTTCTCCATCACGACCGCCACGCTCTTGCCGGTGAGCGGGTATGGATGTCTGGGCGACCCGCGCAGGCGCTTGTACTCGCGCGCCCGATCGAGCAACGCGGAAAGCTCCGGGCCAGACAGATCGAGCAGCGTCAAGAAGTGCCGGGGCATGGCTCAGCTCGCTTTCGGCGGCTGCGACAGCACGTCGCGCACCACCCCGATGCCTTCGTCGATCTCTTCGCGCGTCACGCACAACGGCGGCGTGAAGCGCAGGACGTTCGCACCGGCAAGCGAGAGCAGCACCCCGCGCTCGCGCACGGCCGCGAGCGTCGCCGCGGGATCGACGCCGTCTGCGAGCCGCACCCCGCGCAAGAGGCCGCGGCCACGTGCATCGCTCACCGCGGGCAAACGCGCTAGCTCGTTCAAACGAGCACCGAGATGCTCACCCACGGCGTCCGCGTTCTGCACCAGCTTCTCTGCGTCGAAGATCTCGAGCACGGCCAACGCGGCCGCGCACGCGAGCGGGTTGCCTCCGAACGTGGTGGCGTGGCTTCCAGGCGGCAAGGCATTGGCGAGCTTCTCGCTCACCGCCATCGCGCCGAACGGGAAGCCCGAGCCGATGCCCTTCGCAAGCGCGCACGCGTCCGGCATCACGCCGCTGTGCTCGCGGCCGAGGAAGCGTCCGGTACGGCCGTAGCAGGTCTGCACCTCGTCGAGCAGGAAGAGCGCGCCGCGCGCATCGCACAACGCCCGCGCGCCGCGCAGGTACTCGTCGCTGGCCACGACCACGCCGCCTTCGCCTTGAATCGTCTCGAGCACGACCGCGGCAGTGCGCTCGCTCACCACTTTGTCGAGCGCGCTCAGATCGTCGTACGGCACGTGGCGCACGCCCGGCACGAGCGGCTCCATGCCCTGATGATACTTGGGCTGCCCCGTCATGCTCAGCGCGCCCATGGTCCGGCCGTGGAAGCTGCCGAGCGCAGTCACGATCTCCACCCGTTGGCCGTCGCCCTTGTCGTAGAAATGACGCCGCGCCAGCTTGAGCAGGGACTCGTTGGCCTCTGCGCCGCTGTTGCAGAAATAGAAGCGCGCAAAGCCCGTGCGCCGCTGAAGCTCGCTCGCGAGCTCGATCGAGCGCTGGTTGTAGAACAGATTCGAAGTGTGCATCAGACGCGCGGCTTGCGCTGCGATCGCGCCCGCGAGCCGCGGATGGCCGTGCCCGACCGACACCACGGCCACGCCCGCGCAAAGATCCAGATAACTGCGCCCCTCGACATCCTTCACGCGGCAACCCTTGCCCTCGACCAGCACCACCGGTGCTTGCCGGTAATTGGCGAGGAAGGTCTTGCTCGCTACCGCGATCAGCTCTTGGTTGGTCTTCATCTCGGTTGCCTGTGTCGATGATCGATCAAGAGAGAGGCACGAGCCCCTGCTTCTGGGTTTGGGCGCGCTTGGCTTCCCGGTCATGCGCTCTGGTTGCTCCGGTCTCGGCCGCGCACGATCTGCGTGCCGATACCCTGGTCGGTGAAGATCTCGAGCAAGATGGCGTGCTGCTCGCGTCCGTCGAGGATGTGGCTCTTGCGCACGCCGCCCGCGAGCGCCTCGAGCGCGCACTCGACCTTGGGGATCATGCCGCCCGAGATCACGCCCTCGCGACGCAGCCGCTCGCTCTCCGGCTGCGTGAGCGAGTTGATCAACTTGCCGGTTGCATCGCACACCCCAGAGGTGTCGGTCATCAGCACCAGCTTCTCGGCACCCATGGCGGCCGCGATTGCGCCGGCCGCGGTGTCGGCGTTGATGTTCAAGCTCTGTCCGTTGGCGTCGACGCCGATCGGCGCGACCACGGGGATGAAGCCTGCGGCCAGCAGCGACTGCAGCACCTCGGGTCGCACGCGCGTGACCCGACCCACCCGGCCGGTGTCGACAGACGCACCCGAGCGCGTGACCACAGGCGGCACGCGCTCCGCGAGCAAGAGCCCGTCGTCGAGCCCGGACAAGCCCACGGCACGACCGCCGTGGCGGCCAATCAACGAAACTATCTCGCCGTTGGTCTTGCCGCGAAGCACCATCTCGACCACGTCCATCGTGCGGTCGTCGGTCACGCGCAGCCCTTCCACGCGCTTGGTCTCGATGCCGAGCTCGGCCAGGTGAGCATCGATCTGGGGACCTCCGCCGTGTACCACCACCGGATCGATGCCCACGTATTTCAGCAGCACGACGTCGCGCGCGAAGCTCTCGCGCAACGACTCCTCGGTCATGGCTGCTCCGCCATACTTGATGACGAAGGTCTTGCCGCGGAAGCGCTGGATGTATGGCAGCGCCTCCTGCAAAATCGCCGCTTTTTCCACCAAGGTGCGCATGGCCGCCGCTCGCGAAAGCGGAAATCGTGTGCGCAACCCGAGGCAAAGTCAAAGCAACGCGGACGC
>JBIOJD010000404.1:0-3885 GCA_044450485.1 Polyangiales bacterium
CACCCCATCGCCGCAGCGCGCGAGCGTGCAATCGCTGCGGCAGGCGTTGGCCATGGTGTCGCTATTGGCCGCGCCTTGGTCGCAGGCTTCGGCGTGGTCGACGATGCCGTCGCCACAGCGCGCCTTCTGGCAATCTGAGCGGCAGGCATCTGGCCGGCTGTCGCTGTTGCGCGAGCTGTCGTCGCAGGTTTCCTGCTGGTCGAGGCGGCCGTTGCCACAGAACGGAGCCCAGCCGAGGTCGATCAACATGGGCTTGGTCAGGTCCACGTCGTTCGGTTGTCCCGGCGTGGACACCGGCTCCATCAGCAGGCTCGGGCGCGGCAGCGTGTCCCAGTGCGAGATCGAGCTCGAGCTCGCGGGCTTGGTCGCGTCGAGGAACACGCGGCCCTGATCGTCGGTGCCGATGGTCGCGTTGTGGTCCGCCGAGAGGTGCACCGTCACCGCGCCCGAGCCGAGCGCGTGTTGCAACGCGGTCGCGTCGGCGTCGCTGATGCTCAGCACCGGGATGTCCACCTGGAACGGGCCGCGTTCATCGATGGGCAGCGGGGGCTCCCAACCGGTCGGGATCGCCATCAGCACGCCTAGCCCTCCGGTCTGCTCCATGAGCTGCGCCACCGACGAGGGTTGATAGGTCGGCCTCAGCAGGATGATTTCGCCCGCAGCTCCGGGTGTGACGTCGCTGCCGTCGATCGGATTGCCGAGCAGAAGCGGCGCGTCAACCGCCGTGATGCTGGACTGGGTGCCGAAATTGGCGTCGGACACGACGGCCGAGAGTCCAGCCACCGCGGGCGTCGTGCCGAGCTTCGGCATGCCCCGGTCGAGGAAGTCGCGCGCGACCGCCGTGACGTGCGTGCCGTCCCACACCACTTTGCGCACGTTGACGATCGAGGCGAGCCGCTCGGCCGCGCTCATCGCATCCCAGTGCTTGCTGGTCGTGAGATCGAGCACGTGCGTGGAATACGCGTCGGGGCTGGCGCCAACCCAGTCGCCAGTCGATCGGTCGACGTAGTCCGAGACCCCGAGCCCGTGGCCGAGCTCGTGCAGCGCGGTGTTGACCAGGTCGGGGTGACTGCCGGGCTTGCCGTCGAGCCCGTAGTAGAAGCCCCCTCCGCCGCCCGGACAGCTCGGGTCGTCCGCCGTGGTGTTGAAGAACGCCGTGATGTCGGGACCCCCGGCATCGAGGTCCATTCCAGCGAGCCGCTCCGCCAGCGCGCGCGGATAGACCAAGGCGGGGTTGGCGCCGTCGCCGGAGATACCGCTGTCGATGCCGGCGGCGGAGGCTTGCGCCAGCACCGTCACGTTGCCGGAGCAACCGAGCGGATCGAAGGTCGCTTCGACGATGATGGGCACATCGCTGTCGAGCACCGCACCCCACAGATCTGCGGCGTGTTGCACCGCGATCAGGCGCTGCGCGCCGAGCGTCTTGCCCTTGTTGCCACCGATGGGCGTGGCGGGTGTCGGATCGTTGAATCCCTCGCCCGCGCCGTCGGCGCTCATCACCATCAGCGTGGCTGATGCATGCGCGGCGCCCGCGGGCCATGCCAGCGCCAAACCCAAGAGTAGCGTGCCCCAGAGCTTCACGGCGGCAGCCCCTCGGCGCTACGCAACGTTGCTTCGGCCGCCTCTCTGGTCTCGACGCACACGCTGCGCACGGCGCCGTCCGGGCCGCGAACGGCGAGCGTGGCATGCGCGAATCGGCCGTGCAGGTCCATGCTACGGACGCCGGAGGCGCTGCGCACGAAGCGGAGGCCTTCGCTCGATCGCGAGAGGCCGGGCGCGATCCGGTCGAGCAGCTCCTGCGCCGAGGGCGAGAGCTCGGTCGGCTGGGGTGCCTTGGGCTCAGGCCGTGTGCTCGGCGGAGGCGTGGGCTCGCTTGGACCGACGTCGCTCGTGGAGCAGGCGCCGACACTCAGAATGACGACAGCAACCCATCCCCTCGCCCCGAAGGCCATCGCGACCGCACGGTAGCACGAAGGAAGGGCCGCGCAGGCGTGCCGGCCACTGCGCCCGATCCGACGGCGTGATTTCAGCCCGATTTGGGGCTACAACGCCGGCCATGACCGACTCTGCCCGCACACTGATCGAGGCCGCCTATCAAGACCGCGCGCTGCTCAAGACGCCTTCTTACCGCGAGGCCGTGCTCGAGACGATCGAAGATCTCGACAAGGGGCGCGTGCGCGTCGCCAACCCGCCGAGCGAGCCGTCGGGCGAGTGGATTGTGAACGCGTGGGTCAAACAAGCGGTGCTGCTCTACTTCGCGGTCCGCAGCATGGAGAAGCTCGAGGTCGGTCCGTTCGAGTACCACGACAAGATCCCGCTCAAGCGCGATCTCGACAAGGCCGGTGTGCGCGTCGTGCCACCCGGCACCGCGCGCTACGGCTCGTTCATGGAAGAAGGCAGCATCCTGATGCCGGGCTACGTCAACATCGGCGCGTACGTCGGCAGCGGCACCATGGTCGACACATGGGCCACCGTCGGCTCGTGCGCTCAGATCGGACGCGACGTGCATCTGGCCGGCGGGGTCGGCATCGGTGGCGTGCTCGAACCGCCGGCGGCGCGGCCCGTGGTCATCGAGGACGGCGTGTTCGTGGGCTCGCGCTGCGTTGTCGTCGACGGCGTGCGCGTGCGGCGCGATGCCGTGCTCGGCGCCAACGTCGTGCTCACGCCCAGTGTTCCGATCATCGACGTCACGGGAACAGAGCCCAAGGAGTTTCGCGGCGAGGTGCCAGAACGCTCGGTGGTGATTCCTGGCGTGCGCAAGAAGCAGTTTCCCGCCGGCGAGTACGGCGTGCCGTGCGCGCTGATCATCGGGCGGCGTAGCGAAGGCACGGACCGCAAGGTCTCGCTCAACCAAGCGCTGCGCGACTTCCAGGTGGCTTCGTGACGCAGCAGGCCCCGACCGAGGCGCTGCGCGCCACGCTGCTCGAGATCACGAAGATCCCGAGCCCGATCGGTGAAGAAAAAGCGCTCTGCGATCACCTGCACGCCCGCCTGTGTCGCAGCTTGGGCGAGCGCTCGGTGATCCGCTTTCGCGACAGTCTCGTGGTGCGCGTGAACGAAAAGCCGGGGGCGCCCAAGGTGGCGCTCGTGGGTCACACCGACACGGTCCGGACGCAGCACGACGGCCCTGCGCGGATCGAGGGCGACAAGCTCTACGGCGCGGGAGCGGCCGACATGAAGTCGGGGCTGGCCGTGATGCTCGAGCTCGGCGAGCGCATCGATCGCGCTCGACTGCCGTGCGATCTGACGCTGGTCTTCTACGAACGCGAGGAAGGTCCGTTCGCGGAGAACGTGCTCGGCCCGATGCTCGAGCACTTCGCACTGCTGCGCTCGCTCGATTTCGCGATTTGCCTCGAGCCGAGCAGCAACGAGCTGCAGCTCGGCTGCATGGGCTCGGTGCACGTCACGGTGCGGTTCGAAGGCCGCACCGCGCACAGCGCACGGCCATGGCAGGGCGAGAACGCGATCTTGAAGTCGGGGCGCTTCCTGCAAACGCTCGCGGAGCGCGCGCCGCGCGACGTGCACGTCGACGGCCAGCTCTTTCGCGAGGTGGTCACGCCGACGTTGGCCCAGGGTGGGCGCGGCCGCAACATCGTCCCCGACCGCTTCGAGCTCAATCTCAACTACCGCTTCGCGCCCGGGCGTACACCGGAACAGGTGGTGGATGAGGTGCGCGAGCTGGTGGGCGCGCAGGCAGTCGTGGAAGCGACCGACCTGTCACCTGCCTGTCGCCCGCACGCAGCGCATCCGTACGTGAAGTGGTTGACGCAATGCGGCGTGACCTCGGTGCAGGTGAAACAAGCTTGGACCGACGTGGCGCGCTTCGATCAGCTCGGCGTGCCCGCGGTGAACTTCGGGCCGGGGGTGCAGGGCCAGGCCCATCAG
>JBIOJD010000405.1:0-3884 GCA_044450485.1 Polyangiales bacterium
CGTTCCCGAATGGGCCGCCGCCCGCCGCGGCGCCCCCCTTCGTGGTCGGCTTGGCCGAGCACGCGGCCAACGCCATCGCCATGAAAATCATTGGAAATTTGGTCTTCATCGCCCGCTCCCAAGGCCCTACCAGCCCCGCCTGCCCGAGCGTCCCCAGGCTCGGCCGAAGCCAGTCCGTCTCCGTTAATCGCCGGGAGCGACCAAATTCTTCACTTCACGCTCCAAAAAGGTGACGGGTCCCGACCGGCGCTGCGCCTACCCCTGCTCCATCGCGCGTAGCACGGTCTGGTCCTCGTAGATCTTGATGCCGGCCTCGGCGTAGCGCTCGCGAACGCGCTCGGTCACGACGCCGACGCGGACGAGCGCAGGCATCATCAGATCGCGGAATGCATGGACCTGATCAGCCGGCGGCTCGACACGCACGCCCTGTTGTCGTGCCTCCATCACGCCGGCCATGAACTCCATCGGCTCGATGCCCACGACCTCGAGCACCTGCACGAACCCGGGGTCGAAGCCGCCTTGGCCTCGTGCCACGCCGCCGCTGCGCCCGCGCATCGCGGCGATCGCTTCGAAGGCGAAGTCCGCCACGTCCTCGCGCTCGTCGGGGTGCATCTGGGCCACGGCCTGCTTCACATACACGTTGCCGAACGCAACGTGTCGCGCCTCGTCGCGCAGCACGCCCTCGACGATCTCGCGCAGCAGCGGGCAGGTCGTGGAACGGCGCATGTTCTGGAACGCGCCGAGCGCGAGCCCCTCGACCACCATGTTCATGCCGATGGCGATCTTGACCCAACGGTCGGCTTGCAGCGTCTTGTCGATCACCGCCTTGAGCACCTCCGACATCGGATAGATGATGGCGAGCTTTTTGATGTAGCGGTCGTAGACCTCGACGTGGCGCGCCTCGTCCATGGTCTGAGTCGCTGCGTAGAGCTTGCCCTCGTAGTCGGGTACGGCGTGGGTGAGCGCGGCGGCCGTCATCAGCGCGCCCTGCTCGCCGTGCAGAAACTGCGAGAGCTGGTACGCCGCGATGTGCGCGCGCAAAGCCTCTTGCTTCGACTTGTCCATGCGCCGCACGAACGGAAGCTGGCTCAGCCCGAAACGCTCCTCGTCGATCAGCGGGCGCGAGGGATCGATCGGCTGCGTCCAGTCGATCTGCGTCTCGGCGTCCCACTGCAAGCGCTTGGCTTTGGAGTACAGCGTCTTGAGCTGCTGGTTGTCCATCTCGTAGGAGAATTGCCAGGAGATCTCCATCGGGCTCTTGATGCTCTGGGCTGGTTGCGTGCTCGCGCTCATGGCTGGTCCTCCAAGATGTATCGGCAGATCATGTCCGCGAGCTCCTTGAGCACGCGTTCCGCCTCGGGAATCTGCGGTTGTCGCAGCAAGAGCTGCGCGACCGCCATGTCGAGGCCGTGGTGAATCAAGAACGCCGCGGCCTCGGCGTCGAGCCCTTTGCGCATCAGGCCGCGGCGCTGGCCGAACTCGATCATGGCGGCGAGACGCTCGACCGCGAGCTGTTCCACCCGCTGATAGCGACGCCGCACCTCTTCGTCGCGCCCGGCGAGGCCTAGCACGAGCAGGTACAATGACGGACGGCTGCGCAGGCGCGCGTGCGCTCGCCGCAGCCAGCTTTCGATCGCCGCGCGCGGCTGGTCCCCCAGGAACGCCGCGAAGTCGAGGTCGGTGCGGCGTTGCGCCGCGAAGCGGTCGCTCCAGCGCTCGATCAGCTCGAGCAGCAGCGCGCGCTTGTCGGCGAAGTGATGGTAGAGCGTGCCGACGCCGACGCCGGCGCGCTCCGCGACGTCCCCCATCGCGGTGCCTTCGTAGCCGAGCTTGGTGAAGAGCTGCTCCGCCGCGTCGAGCAACTTGGCGCGCGTCACCTTCCCGCGGACCTGGGGTCCACGGCGTTGCAAGACCGCTGAAGCCTCGTCGTGCATTGCGGATAAAGCCTAATCGGATCAAATCCGAATTCAAGCTCGAATTACGATATTATTATCAAGTATATTCAATATGTTATAGATCTTTACTATATCGATTCTTCGCCTTGTCCGGAAGTTTTGGCGAGGGTGGACCGCGACGCGCGCTGGCGCCATACTCCGGCGTCATCCTGGGTTCGGGACGTTGGAGGACCGCGTTTGAGGCAACCAGTCCGGGTGTGCTTCGCGTGGGCCGCGCTGCTGTGCGCGTGCCGGCCGTACTCGGCTGACCTGCTCCCGCCTCCGCACGCGAGCAAGCCGGGCAAGCAGAGCACCGGCACCCAGGTCGCCGACACCGGAACGCCGAAAGCCGACGCGGGCGACGCTGCGGTGGTCGACGGCGGCCTGCCGGTCAGCGGGACCGGAGGCAAGGGCGGCGGGACCGCAGGCACGACCTCGCTCGGTATGGCCGGGAGCTCGGGCGGTCCCACCGTGTGCGTGGTCAATCCGGACAGCAAGAACACCAGCTGCACGATGATCTGCCCGGAGAGCTGCAACGGCAAGGACGACGACTGCGACGGCATGATCGACGAAGACCTCGAGAGCGCGTGCACGCTCGACAACGCGACCGGCGCTTGCGTGAACGGCCGCTGCGCCATCGTGCAGTGCCAGAACGGGTACCGGGACTGCGATCACGACCCCACGACCGGCTGCGAGGTCTCTGCGACCGACGTGAACAACTGCGGCACGTGCGGCAACCGCTGCTCGTTCTCGCACGGCGTCGCGAGCTGCAACGCGGGCAAGTGCGTGAGAACCGGCTGTGATGCGCTCTACGCCGACTGCGACACGAGTGCGAGCGACTGCGAGACGCTGACCAACACCGCGCAGAACTGCATGGCCTGCGGCAAGACCTGCAGCGACGGCGATGTGCCCAACGCCACCGCGAGCTGCGACACGGGCGTGTGCGGCGTCGGCATGTGCCTCAGCGGCTACGGCGACTGCAACGCGGTGCCCAGCGACGGTTGCGAACAGCAGCTCGCGACCACCACGCACTGCGGTGCCTGCAACATGCCGTGCGATTTCACGGGCGCGACCAGCGATTGCGCGACAGGCGTCTGCCTGGCCACGGCCTGCGCGCCGGGCTACGACGACTGCGACGGCAATCCGGCGAACGGTTGCGACTCGCTGACGCAGGCGTCGCACTGCGGCGCCTGCGACAAGAGCTGCGACACCTCGCTCTCGAACGTGACCACGGCCGACTGCAGCAGCGCAGGATGCACTTTGCAATGCGCTTCGGGCTACGCAGACTGTGACAACGATCCGAGCACCGGCTGCGAGACCAAGATCTCCAGCCTGCAGCGCTGCGGCGCATGCGACACCCCCTGCTCGCTACCGCACTCCGAGGTGTCGTGCGACACCGGGGTCTGCAGCTTCGTGCGGTGCTCACCGGGCTGGGGCGATTGCAACAACGACCCGGTGACCGACGGCTGCGAGACCTCGCTCGCGCAAAACGATCACTGCGGCGCGTGCAACACGAGCTGCGTGGGGACGGTCAAGCCGGTGTGCTCGGGCGGGAGCTGCTCCACGTTGAGCTGCCCCACGAACACGGCGGACTGCGACCACGACGGCATGACGTGCGAGGCGCAGCTCCAGACCGACACTGCGAATTGCGGCGCGTGCGCCAACGCCTGCGCGTTCACTGCGGGAAGCCCGCACGCCGCAGCCGGGCTCACCTGCAGCTCGGGCCAGTGCCAAGCGAGCTGCGATGCGCTGTTTGGCGATTGCAACGGCGACTACCGAGACGGCTGCGAGACGCCGCTCGACACGCTCACGAGCTGCGGAGGCTGCGGCGTGGGTTGCTCGATCGCGAACGCGACGCCGACGTGCAACGGCGGCAACTGCCACGTGAGCCAGTGTGCAAGCGATTGGAAAGACTGCGACTCGGATGGCAAGAGCTGTGAGACCCAGCTC
>JBIOJD010000406.1:0-3871 GCA_044450485.1 Polyangiales bacterium
CTCGACGCATTGTACTTCTTTTCGCGGGGCGTGATGACCTTGCCGCCCAGGTGCAGCTCAGTCTCGCAGGTAGTGGCAGCTGTAGCCGTCCGGGTGCTTGACGAGGTAGTCCTGATGGTAACCCTCGGCCGGATAGAACTCACCCGCGGGCACGACCTCGGTCACGATCGGCTGCTTCCACTTGCCAGACTTGTTCACCTTGTCCTTGACCGACTCAGCCACCTGCCGCTGTTGCTCGTTCGCGTAGAAAATGGCGGAGCGGTACTGCGTGCCCACGTCGTTCTCCTGGCGGTTGCGGGTGGTCGGATCGTGCATTCTGAAGAAATAGCCTAGCAGAGCTTCGTAGCTGAGCACGCTGGGGTCGAAAACCACGCGTACGGACTCGGCATGGCCGGTGGTGCCGGTGGACACGTCCTCGTAGCTCGGGTGCGTGAGCTTGCCGCCGGCGTAACCCACCTCGGTGTCGAGGACGCCCGGGATTTTGCGCAGGATGTTCTCCATGCCCCAGAAGCAGCCGCCTGCGAGGACCGCGGTTTCTCGGGTAACTTTGACCTTCGTTTGCGCCGCGCTCTGCTTTGCGTTGGGAAAGAGCTTTGCGTATTGCCCGTAACCTTCCTCGACGAGCTTCTCGGCAGGCACGAAGCGCATCGCCGCGGAGTTCATGCAGTAGCGCATGCCGGTAGGCTTGGGGCCGTCATCGAACAGGTGACCGAGGTGTGATCCCGCGTGCTTCGAGCGCACCTCCGTCCTCACCATGCCGAGGCTCGAGTCCTTGTGCTCTGCGACGTTGCCGCTCTCGAGCGGCCGCGTGAAGCTCGGCCAGCCCGTGCCGGACTCGTACTTGTCGACTGAGCTGAACAGCGGCTCGCCGCTGACCACATCCACGTAGATTCCGGGCGCGTGGTTGTTCCAGTAGGCGTTGTCGAAGGGCGGCTCGGTGCCTTCCTGTTGGGTCACCTGGTATTGCTCGGGCGACAGGCGCTGCTTCAGCTCCTTGTCGGAGGGTTTCTTGAAGCTCGAATCCTGCACGGCGCTCTCCTTTCGCTGCTGAGCCTGGGCCTGCGGTTGCGGCGTGTCGGCGGAGGCCGGCGCCGAGCACGCGGCCAGTGCGATGGCCAAGAGCATGGTAAACGTGCGTTTCTGCATCGGCCTCCTCCTCGGGCGGCTTTTCTCTAGCCCGAGGGTACAACGCCGGAGGGGGCCGCGGCGTTTCAGCTCTTCGCGATTTGTGCGCGCCGCAGGCTGCGCCGGCGCAAGAGCAGGCCGAGCGCTCCGAGGCTGAGCCATCCGCAGTTCTCGTACACAAAGGGGCTCACCCGGCAGGCGGTCGAGCTCGATCGGCCGTTTGCCAGCGCAGCGGCGCTCGAGCTCGGCGACTTCATGGGTGGATCGGCGTTCCAATCCTTCACCAGGGCGTCGATCTTGGCCTTGGCGCTGGCCTCGACCGCGATCGACCCCTGCAGCGGCACCAGCTCGACGCGCTCGGCGTAGGGCACGGTGGCGAGGCTAGCAGGCCAAGTGAACGCGTTGTCGGTGATGACCTCACGGCCGTCCGGCAAGGTGAGCGTCGGCGCACCCTTGCACGGAACGAATTCCTCGGCCCAGCGCTCGCGCGGCACGTCCGGGAGATCGCCGCGCTCGTGGAACACCGGATCGGCCGTCATCTCGTCGGGAGACATGAAGGTCAGCAAGCGTGTGAGGTAAGGCTGATTCGCGAGCAAGTCGGCCGCGTGCGCGCCCGGCGCGATCACGCGCTCACGGTAATCCGTGGCGAACGCGTGCGCATCCCACGCCGACAGGTCGATCTTGTTCTGCATGCACTCCACGCACGCATAGAACGCGTTCTCGTCGCTGCCTTCGGGCGCAGGGATGTAGTGCTGCAGGAGCCCGAGCACGAGCGACGACGAGAAGTAGCAAGTTTGGTTGCTGCAGAGGAGCTGTCCCTGGCGCTGTAGCTCGTCGAGCGCCTGCGACGGCGTCAGGCCCTCGAACGCGTCGGCATTCCAGCGCGAATCGGTAACGGGCAGCAGCGGGTTGTTGGCCACATCGCTGGGCCCTGCGTACTCGGTGGTGAAGCCGAGCCCATCTCCGGTTGCGTCGACCGCGCGCGCAACCACGTTTTCGTAGTTCGAGGCATAGGTCGGCCAGTCGAGCTTCACGTCGTCGATCACGACGTGGCGGTAGTTCGTGGGCACGATGCGCCTCTGCCCGAGGAAGAACGCGCGCACGCGCATGTCTTCGGTCGCGGCCACGGCCGTGAGCTGGATCGGAATCGAGGCGCGCGTGCCGTGGTACCGAAACACCAGCGGGTGGATCTCTTTCACGCCCGCGCCGGGTGTGAGCTTGACCGCCACGAACACCGAGCCCGCCGCGACGTAAGGCTCGAGCAGCTCGAGCGAGCGTGGAGGAAGCTGGAACTGATTGTCGGTCAACCACTGCGTGATCTCGTCGCTGGTGTTGGGCTGCAAGATCGTGACGTCGAAGCTGCCCACGGTCTTGCCGATCGGGTCCATCATGTCCGCGGAGTGCTCGTCGTGCATCGCGACGCCACCGGTCTCGGGCGACCTCGTCGCCAGGCCGCAACCGCCGGTGCTCTCGCTGGTGGAGCTCTTGCCGTTGCAGAACATCTGCGTGGTGCGAATCCCGTAGACCGGCATGCTGCCCGCGAGCAGCGCGTCGAACAGCGGCTGCGATCCAACCGAGATCTCCGGTACTTCCGGCATCGGCACGACCCAGGCGAAGCGCGTGGGGTCGCCTTGATAGCGGATCTGCACGTGGGCTTCGATGTAGCCGTCGGCCTCCACGAACAGGATGTTCTCGCCGCTCTGGTCCACGGTCATCGGCACGCTGCGGGCCATCGGCCCGGTCGGTCCCGAGAGCCCGTCGCAAAAAGTGCCGCCGCAGGCGCGCGTCGTCGACGGCGCTGCGGCGGCGAGATACCCGACCGAACAAGCTAAGAAGCAAAGCCAAGCACGCAAGGGCGTCCTCCGGGTCCAATACCGGGGAGGGCACGCGCCCTCCCTGCCCGTTGAGCAAAGCTCAACGGGGCCCACCCCACCGCGAGGGTCGCTTCGCTCCCTCGTGAATGGTTACCGTCTACGGAGGAAGAGAGAGCAACGGTCATGCCACCGCGCAAACAGCCGAAACTCCATACTCACGTAGAGATTGCACGCGTGCGGGGCATGACATTGCTGTCCGGCGCAGGCGAGGGAGATCAGACGCCGCCGCCCGCTCGTTGTTCAATGCAGGAGCGGCTCGAAAGGGTCTTCGCCCGGGCTGAGCTCGGCGAAGGTCGCTGTACCCTCGACGTCGCTCAGCGTGAGCCAGCGCGCGCGCATGCGGTGCAGGGTCGCTACCTTGGCGCCCGTGCGCAGTGTTTGCCAGCGTTCGAAGCTCGCGTGCACGCCGCCGAGCGGAATCGCGCCTGTCCACATATTCCAGCTGGTGGGCAGACCCGATCCGGCCGGCAGCCACAGGTATGCATCGCCGGCCATCGCGGTGCCGCTGCCGTAGCGCGTCAGCAGGCGCTCGCCCCCTGCCTGCGACACGAGCTCGCGGCGCACGCCGCGATCGAACAGCGTGGCCACCGGGTTGAGCCAGAAACCGTCGTGCGCGAAGAAGCGGTAGCCGCGTTCGAGCAGATGGCGCGCATCGCTGCCGGACAAGCGCAAGCCGCTGTGAAACACCACTCCATCGTGCGAGCGCAGCCGCAACAGCAGGCGCTCGTCGCTCCATTGCAGGCGTACGAGCGCGCGGTCCCGATCCCACAAGTAGCTGCGCTCGCCGTCGAACACGAAGCGCAGCGCGCGCGTGCGCTGCCAAGCTTCGATGTTCGTCGCTGCTGCGAAGGCATGGGCCAAGGCGTCGGCTC
>JBIOJD010000407.1:0-3871 GCA_044450485.1 Polyangiales bacterium
CGCGCCATCTGCGAGCGCTCCGCACCCCGAGCTCGCCTTGCAGGTCTGCGTGCACACGCCGCAGATGCAGCTCAAGCCCGCTCCGCACGACCCGTCGCAGCCGCGCAGGAAATGCGACTCGCCACCCGTGTAAGGTCTGGCTTTGAAGCAGGCGGGTGTCGCGAGCAGCAGCGCCAACGCCGCCATCCACCACCAACTCTGCGACAGCCCGCAATCTCCGATGCGTGCTTCAGTCATCGACGTCATTCCCCTCCGGCGCGATCTGCGCCCCGTTCTTCTCTCGTTCGAGCAAGCACTGACCGCCGTAGACCACGACCTGCCGATACTGCGCTGGCAGCCCATGCTCGCGATTGAAAGCCTCGACGCGCTCGCGCAACGCCGTGTGCTCTGCACGAAAGCGCGCCAGCGCGGTCTGCACTTCCGCGGCCAGCGGATGTCCGTCCCACACGTCGAAGCTGTAGGTGCTGCCGCCCACCGTCTCCGAGCCGGCCGGCACCGCGGCGCCCGCGCTCAGTCTCTGGCAGATCGTCTGCACCATGGCTTGCACGTGATCGAACACGGCCGCTTCCCAGCCTGCCGCGGAGTTGAGCGGTACCGAGAAGTCTTGCGCCTCGTACTGGTCGCGCACCTGCGTCAGGCGCCCACTGCTCACGAGCGCATCGAGCCGCGCTTGCAATCGCGTCTCATCGAGCGACAAGCGGCTGGCAAGTGCCCGTGTGTCGACCCGTCCGCCGCGGTACACGATCGCCCAGAGCAGCTCGTCCAGCCCTTGCTCGCCCGTCGCGGGCCAACGCTGCGTCAGCTCTTGTTCGCTCACCGCCCAGTAGGTCGCGTTGGGGCCGGTACCAGAGCATGCGAGCACCCCGCCCTCGACCAAGTCGTGCAGCACGCCGCGCACCACGGCCTCGTCGTCCGTGCCGAAGCGTCGCATGATCTGTTGGCGGCTGAGCGAGCCTGCTTCGGCGACGGCCTCGAGCACACCTCGCCACAACGTCTGCTCGCGCTCGCCGTGGCTCGACGTCAACCGCCGCAGCTTGCGCTGGTACGCGCGCAAAGCCATTCCGAACATGTCCGCGCTCACCTTGCGACTCACGCCCTGCGCGTGCAGCTCGCTCGACAAGTCCACGAACACCTGGTTCGCGATGTGCGCGATCGGCGCCCGCACGCCGCCACTGGTCGCGAGCTGCGCGATCAACACGGTCAGCTGTCGAACCAACGAATCGATCAGGATCTGGCCGTTCACATGCTCAGCGTAGCCCGCCGAGTCGGCCTCAGGGAGATGGCCTTTGGGTCACTCCCCCGCCGGCTCAGCCCAGCGCGCCGAAGCGACTGCCGCTCGCGTAGTTGCGCAGACCACGCTGGAATACCCAGGCGGCGAGCGCAACGTAAACGGACACGCCTAGCACCGCGGTCGTCAACGTGCGGAGTCCCGGTGCGCGAAGTAGCTCGACCGGCAGGTATGCGATCACGCCTGCGGGCAAGATCGTGAACAAAACCATCCGCAGCCCGAGACCGAAGAGCGGTGGCGGGTAGAGCGAGAAGGTCATGATCAGCTCCATGAACGTGCGCGCGAGGCCGTCGACTCGGCCCAGCCAGAAGGCCGAGCTGTGGACCACGCACGCGGAGGCGACGAAGCCCAGCGCAGTGAGCACGATCGCGACTGGCGCCCAACGCAGACGTGCCGGATCCGAGAAACCGATCAACGCGACTCCGCTCACGATATCGCCCCACCCGGACGCGACCGAGCGCGAGGCAATCGCGCGCACGAGCACGTTTTTCGGCTGGGCGAGAAACGCGTCGAGGTCGCCGTCGGCGATTGCGCGCGCAAGCTCGATCGTGCCGCCGCACAGCACGACAGCCAGGCCGAAGCCTGACGCGGTCACGCCGAACAGCAAGAGCATGTCGTGCAAGCGGTACCCGCCCACGTGATCGAAGCGGGCGAACAAGATCCACCACGTCGAGAAAAACAGCAGGTTGTTGAGGGCCATGAACACCGCCTGCATCAGGAACGCCGCGCGATGCGCGACGCTGACCTTCAGCGAGGTGGCGACGAGCGCCCCGAGAAATCGTAGCGAGCGCATGTCATCCTCCGTTGAGCTCGAGCCTCTGAACCGCCCGCTCGTACAAAGCGTCGAGCGCCTGCCACGCGAGCACGATGCACGCGGAAAGCTTGATCGCGAGCAGCACGAACACCTTGGCGTCGGGCTCGAGCAGCATGCTGCCGGGCCCGCCCACGATCGCCGAGAACGGCAACCAGAGCGCGATCAAGCGCAGCCAGCTGGGATACAGCGCGAGCGGCAAGAACAGCCCGCCCAGCACGAAGTTGGCCTTCTGCCACAGCCAGTACAACGGGCTGCAGTCTTGAAGCCAGAACGCGGAGAGCCCGATCAGGGCGTTGCACAGCAGCAACAACACGGCCGCCGTGAGTCCGAGCGCGCCTGCGAAGAGCAGACCCGTGGGATCGGGCAGGCTGGAGGTGAGCAACGTCGCGGCGCACAGCCCCACGAGCCCGAGCACCGACAGCCCGAGCACGAGCTCGCCCGCGCCCTCGGCGAGCTGCATCACCAGGTACGACGTGGGCCGCGTCAGTTGATACGCGATCTCACCGCTGCGCACGTCGCGCTCGATCTCGAGGAACAAGCGCGGCTGCGACAACGTCACCCACTCGGTCACGGCGAGGTACCACACGTAGCGGTCTCCGCCCTGACCGAGCGTCTTCCAGATGCGCGAGAAGATGAACAGCACGAGCACGTAGAACACGGCACGCGCGATCAGCACCGAGCGATCGCCGAGCCGCTGCCGCAGCGCCACGAGCGCGATGGCCGTGTACTTGTTGGTGGTCGCAGGTCTTGCGAGCGCGATGGCAGTCATGGCACGGCCTCCACGGGCTCACGTTCGACGTTGCGCGTCACGGGCGCAGCGGTCTCGTAGATGGCTTGCACGATCTCGTCCATCGGCGGATCGGTCACGGTCAGATCGCGCACCCGTCCGACCTGGAGCACGGCTGCGATCACCCGCTCCACGGGCGAAACGCGCAGATCCACCTCGAGCTCGAGTCGGTGTGGTGCCCGTCGCAGCACGCGCACGCCTTCGAGCGCGAACGGCAGCTCGGCCTCCACCGTCTCGAGCGCCAGCAGCTTCTTGCGGATGTAGCCCGAGCGCAGCGATTGCACGGATTGGTCCACGATCACGCGGCCGTGGTGGATCACGATCACGCGCTCGCACACCTGCTCCATGTCGGCGGTGTCGTGCGACGTCAGCAAGAGCGTGCGGCCGTGGCGTTCGGCCTGCTCTCGCACCAGCGCGCGGATCGCGGCTTTGGCCGACACGTCGAGCCCGATCGTGGGCTCGTCGAGCAGCAGGATGTCGGGCGCGTGCAACAAGCTCGCCACGAGCTCGCAGCGCATCCGCTCGCCGAGCGAGAGCTGCCGCACCGGCCGATTGAGGTGCGGGCCCACGCCGAAGGCTTCGATCAACACCTCGCGTCGCGCGGCAAATTCGAGCGGATCCTGATCGTACACGTGACGCAAGAGCTCGAACGTGTCCGCCGCGGGCAAGTGGTAGAAGAGCTGCGAGCGCTGACCGAACACCGTGCCCACGCGGTAGCTCAGCGCCTCGCGCTCTTGCCAAGGCACGAAACCGAGCACGCGCGCGCTGCCCGCAGTCGGGTGCAGGATGCCGCACAGGATTTTGATCGTGGTCGACTTGCCGGCGCCATTCGGGCCGACGAACGCCACACGCTCGCCGCGCTCGATGTGAAAGCTGACCTCGTCGACGGCCACGACCTCTTTCCGCGTGGGCGCGTAAAGCGCGTGCAAGGCCGCGCGCAGCCCCGCCGCGCGCTCGCGAACCTCGAACACCTTGCGCAACC
>JBIOJD010000408.1:0-3871 GCA_044450485.1 Polyangiales bacterium
GCGCTCGTCATCTCGCCGTTCGCGGCGCGAACGGGCGTCGACCACACGACCTTCGATCACACCTCGATCTTGCAGATGATCGCGGAGCGCTTCGGTCCGACCCCCGCGAGCTACTCGCCCTCGGTCGATGCGCGCAGGGCCGCAGGCATCGCCTCCGTGTCGAGCGTGCTGGGCACGAGCGCGCGCCCGGCGATCCCGCCGGCGCCGAGCGCTCCCGCGGTGCCGCCCACGCCCGTGCCCGTTCTACGCGCACCGAAGACAGACGCGCAGCAGGGCTTCGTGACGGCCATCGAGTCGTTTGCGCAGAGCCAGGGCCCCGCCGCGAGCACCAAGTACCCCGAGATCGCTCACTGGCTCGCGAACAAGCCGTAGCGGACACCTGGGCTCAGCCTTCTCAGCGACGTGATCACCGACAGATCTTGTTCTTGCTCTGCCCCCGGCGCTACTTGCTGAGCGTCGAGCCGGTGACCTGCGGATCGCCTTGGGCGAGCACGAAGATGCCCGGGTAGCCGGTGGTCTCGAAGGCGCCGCTCGGATTGCTCGTCAGGATCGAATCCTTGATGATCAGCGTGCCGGTGCGATCGTTGCTCACGAAGAAGATCGCTCCGCCGCCTTCGTTGGCGCTGTTGTTCGTGATCTTCGTCCCGCACACGCTGAGTGTATAGGTGTTGCCGTCGTTGTAGATGGCACCCCCGCTACCTCCACCGGGTGTGCCGCTCTGCATGGGATTGGCGCCGTTTCCGATGGCTTTGTTGTAACTGAAGAGGCTGTTGATGACGGTGTACGAGACGCCGATGCTGCTGAGCCCGCCGCCGTTGGAGCACACGTTGCCGAGGCCGTCCTGGCCACCGAAGGTGCTGTTGACGATGTACACCGGCAGCCCCTGGGACTGGCTCAGCGTGCGAATCGCGGCGCCTCCCAGGTCTGGCCCCGTGTCGTCGCAGACGTTGTTGAAGAAGCGACAGTTGACGACCTTGAAGCGGCCGCCGCGCACCAAGATGGCGCCCCCACCACCGCCCTCCGCAGTGTCTCCCTTCGAGTTGCCGTCGATGAAGGTCAGGTTCTGCACCGTGAGCTGTGGATCGGTTTGGTCCTGGCAATGCGAGGTGGTCCACTTCTGCTGCTGGTCGCAGGTGTCTTGATAGAGGATTCGCACCTTGTTGCCGCCGCTGAGCGTGACCTTGCCGCCGCCGTCGATCACGATTTTGGGTCCCGTGTCGTTGAAGATCTTGGCGGTGCTGGCGAGCGTGATGGTCACCGGATCGGGCCCGCAGTCGAAGGTGATGACTCCGCCCATGGCGACGGTCTGCACGACCGCGTCCGAGGTGCAGCTCTCCTTGGTTCCGCTGCCGACCACATGATCGGGCTTCGAGGTGTCTTCGGCCTGAGCCTCGGCGGGGATGTCGCAGTGGCCATCTGGGTTGCCCGCGGCTGGACGATCGTCCGGTTGCGCGACCGGGCTGCCTGCACCGCTGGTGCCGCCACCGCCGCCACTGCTACCGGCGTTGCCGCCGCTGCTGCCGCCGGCGCCGCCGCTGCTACCGGCGCTGCCGCCGCTGCCACCACCGCCGCCGCTGCCACGGCTACCAGTGCTACCGCCGCTGCCGGTGCTGCTGCTTCCGCTACCGCTTCCGCCGCCGCCTGTTGCGCTGCGACCTGCGCTGCTGCCGCTGCCTGTCTTGACCATGCCGGCGCTTCCCGTCTTGGCATTGCCCGAGCCTGTCTTGCTCGAGCCACCACAGCCGGCGGCCGTGGTCGCGCACAACACGCCACCCAAGCACGCAATCAAAGCTCGTCGTCCCATCGCGAACCTCCCACTCAGGAGGGTACACCCGGGAGCAATGCCTCATCCACGCACCGCGGGCAGCCCACGTCGAGAACACCGCAGCCGGCCTCAGAGCGCGGAAAGTAAGGCAACTTTCCCACCACGCGCGGCATGCACGCGCGCGAGCTTCGCGTCGGCGGTCACGAGCGGCGCCTCGAGTGTCCTCGCGAGCTCGGCGTAGCACGCGTCGTAGGCGGTCATTGCGGAGCATTGTTCCCAAACTCCGCCCATCAAGGGCCCGCTCTTGGCGATCGTGAGCGGCAGGCGCAGCAGCTTGCCCACGCGCTCTTCGCCGGCACGTCGGGGAATCTCTTTCGCCAACACCAGCCGACGCAGAGCGGAAACGCATTCGACGTAGAGGATGTCGGGGGCCCATAGCTCGAGCTCCGGTTTACGCTCGAGCGTGCGGAACAGTCGCGTCGCATGCTCGGTCAGCCGCAGCTCGACCAGGTACTCGACGACCACCGAGGCGTCGACGACCAGAGCCCGCTCGGTCATCGCGAGTCGCGTTCGTGTCGAACCAGCGCAGCACCCGACGTTCGCGACCTGCGTGCCCGCGGCCGATCGGCCTCGATCTCGTCCAGCAAGTCCACGACGCCCGCACGCTCGTGCTGAAGCGCGCGGCGTAGCAACCGCACCGCCTCCGACGAGATCGACGTCTTGCGCTCGTCCGTGAGCCGCCGAATGGCTTCGTACACATCGTCTGGCACGTCACGCACGTACAAAGTGCTCATCGGCGTATGCTAGCAACTAGCTAGCAAAAGTGCAAGCAGCAGCTCAACGCAGCACGGGTCCCTTTGCGCCACGTGCAGCGAGCTCGCGCGTCCGGACGAACGAAGACGACGAGCTTCTCGCTGGATGAGGCAACGCGCAAGAACCTCAAGGCGCTGGCTGCACGGCGTCACAAGGGCAACGTGTCGGCCTTGCTCGCGGACATTGCGGCTCGCGAGGCGAAGTTCTCTGCGGCCGAGGCCTACTTCGAGAAGTATGGCATCCCGCCGCTGAGCGAGGCAGCGATCGAGCGAATCGAGGCTGAATGGCGCGGTGAACGCGCGACGAAGAGGAGGCGTCGGTCTGCCGCGTGACCTTCACGTTCGACACCGGAATGCTGATCGCGCTCGAACGGCGCAAGCGCCGGGCCACCGAAGCGTTCCGCGCCATCGTCGCGCGCGGCCACTTGCCGGTGGTTCCGGCCGTGGTCTACGTCGAGTGGTGGCGGGGACGAACCGACGTCCGTGACGCAATCCTGAATGCTGTCGTCGTCGAAGGCATGCCGGCCGCGCTTTGAGGACGCGGCCATGGCCTGACCCCGAATCACGAAAGCCCACCGGGAGTAACGCCTGATCCACGCGTTGCGGCAGCTCCGCAAGCTACAGGTCGCTGCGGCCGAGCTCGCCTGCGGGGCTCTTGCCAGCGGGCTTGGCGCGGGATGCGGGTTGAGCTCCGGTCGGCAGGCGCTCGTCCCAGTCGGCAGCGAGCCGGGGTTGGGAGGGCGCAGCGCCCGTGCCAGAGCCAGGTGCAGCCGTCGCAACCTTGCCGCGACGTGCACTGTGGGTGCCGCGCGGCGAAGACGACGCAGGTGCGGTCGCGCTCTTGGTCTCGGGCTGCACCGGCGGCGCGGCACCTTTCGCGCTTGCAGGCTCGGGGGTCGCCGTCGGCTCGGCGGTTGCGACGCGCTCGATCGACACCGGCGCGGGCTGCGGGCTCACCGCCTGTGGTGCAAGTGCCGGCGCCGCTTTCTCGGCGATCGCAGCCGGGTGCGCATGCGGCGGCTCCGGCCCGGAGAAGAGCCATGCGCCGAGGCCGATCGCTCCGAGCGCGAGCAACGCTGCGACCGCGAGCAACGTTCGCTTCCGCCTTGGCTCATTCGCCAGTGCGCGTTGCTCCGCAGCCTTCCTCGCGGTCGTGCCGCGCGGAACCGGTTGCGACACCGCCGGTGCTCCCGGCAGCGTGGTGCTGCGGCGAAAGCTGACACCGCCGGCGAACGGCTCGAGGTCGGCTGCGAGCGTCGCGATGTCCGGGTGGCGCTGCTCGCGATCGCGCGCC
>JBIOJD010000409.1:0-3871 GCA_044450485.1 Polyangiales bacterium
GAGTCGGGAGCCAGCGTCCCTTTGGATTGCGACCGTCGATGCCCCCAGCGCCGACGACGCGGGCGTAGGCTCCGATGTGGCCGTCGTGAACCTCGGTGGCGACAGCGTCTACGACACCGGGCACGAGCTGTTTCACCGCGCTCCGGGCGCGGGTCTGGCCTGCGCCTCGTGCCACGGCGAGGGCGCCGAGGATGGCCACGTCTGGGTGTTCTCGGGACAAGGCCAACGCAGAACGCAGGCGGTGCACATCGGGCTCGCAGGCACCGAGCCGTTTCACTGGGACGGCGAGCTCGCCGACATGGGCGCGCTGATGGAAGAGGTCATGGTGTCGCGCATGGGCGGCGTGCACCAGAGCATCGATCGCGGCAATGCGCTGCAAGACTGGCTGTTCTCGATCAAGGCACCCGCACCGCTGCGCCTCGCAGGGGACGCGTCGGCTCTGCGGGGCAAGCAGCTCTTCGAGGGCACGGGCGGATGCACGCAATGCCACTCGGGCGCGAAGCTCACGAACAACCAGACGATCGATGTCGGCACCGGCAAGGCATTTCAGGTTCCGTCGCTGGTCGGCGTTGGGCACCGAGGTCCCTGGCTTCACGACGGTTGTGCCAAGACGCTCCAAGAACGCTTCGATCCACTGTGCGGTGGCAGCAACCATGGCCAGGTCGCGCAGCTCGCGGCGCCGCAGATCGACGACTTGGTGGCGTACCTCGAGACCTTGTAGGGAGACGAGCCCCACCCACTCGCGTGCCGCCTGCGCTATGCTGCGGCCGCCCGCTCGCGATTCGAGCGAGCGAAGGAGAGCTCGCGTGAAGCTATACACCTGGGGTCCCGCGCCCAATCCGCGCCGCGTGCGCATGTTCCTGGCCGAGAAGGGCATCGAGGTGCCGATCGAGGACGTGGGCGATCGCGCGCAGCTCAAGCCCGAGTTTCTCGCCAAGAGCAAGCACAGGCTCACGCCCATGCTCGAGCTCGACGACGGGACGATGATCGGCGAGGCGATGGCGATCTGCCGGTACTTCGAAGCGCTGCACCCCGAGCCGCGCCTGATGGGTCGCGATCCCAAGGAGATGGCCTTGATCGAGATGTGGGAGCGCAAGGCCGAGTTTCAAGGCCTGCAAGCCGGGGCCGAGGTGTTCCGCAACTCGCTGCCGGCGTTCGCAGACCGCGGCATGGGCGGCTACGACGTGCCGATCCCGCAGATCCCGGCGCTGATCGAGCGCGGCAAGGTGCGCGTCCAGGCGTTCTGCGAGCAGCTCGATGCGCAGCTCGCGGGGCACGATTACATCGTGGGCAACGACTTCTCGGTTGCGGACATCACCGCGCTCGTGTCCGTGGACTTCGGCAAGCGCCAGCGCATGGAGATTCCTGCGAGCTGCGAGAACCTGCAGCGCTGGTACGCGCGCTGCTCTGCACGCCCGAGCGCGAAGCTCTGAGCGATGGCCTACGCGCTGCGCGACAAGCCCGAGCGGATCGTGTGTCTCACCGAGGAGACGACCGAGACACTGTACTTGCTGGGCGAGGGTGCGCGCGTGGTCGGGATCAGCGCGTACACGGTGCGGCCGCCGGAGGCCAAGCGGGACAAACCGGTGGTGTCGGCGTTTCTCTCCGGTAGCGTGAGCAAGATCAAAGCGCTCGAGCCTGACTTGGTGATCGGTTTCTCGGACATCCAAGCGGACCTGGCGCAGGAGCTCGTGGCCGCGAACCTGCAAGTGTTGATCTTCAATCAACGCAGCCTGCAGGAGATCCTCGATACGATCTTGGTCGTGGGGCGCATCGTCGGGGCTGAAGGGCGGGCGCGCGCGCTGGTCGACGGGTATGTGAGTGGCCTCGAGGCGGCGCGCGCGCGGGCGGACAAGCGGGGCCGTCGCCCACGCGTGTACTTCGAGGAGTGGGACGACCCGATGATCAGTGCGATCGGTTGGGTGAGCGAGCTGTTGGAGCTCGCAGGCGGGCAGGACGTGTTCCGCGATCGCGCGTCCGGCAAGCTCGCGAGCGAGCGCTTCGTGACCGCGCGTGAGGTCGAGGAGCGAGCCCCCGAGATCTACATCGCGAGCTGGTGTGGAAAGGCCTTCGACCGCGTGACCGCGCTCAAGCGCGAAGGGTTTGCGACTTTGCCCGCGGTGCGCGCAGGCCAGGTGCACGAGCTCGATCCCGCGATCATCTTGCAGCCGGGCCCGGCCTGCTTGACCGACGGCCTGGCAGCGCTCGAGCGCATCATCTCGGCGGCGTGACGGGATTGGTCGTGGCTCGGCGCGCGCGTGCGGGCGCGGCCCTCTTCGAGTCGCGGATCCTCGCGGCTAAGATCGCGCCGAACGCGTCGGTGACTCCTGCGATCTGAGCGCTGCGCTCGGCCGACGGGAGCTTCTTCGCGAGCGGACCGTCGAGGATCAGACACGCGAGGCCGTGGCCTACCGACCACGCCAAGACGACCAGCGCTTCTTCGGACGGCTCGGGGGCGAGGCCTTGCCCCACGGCCTCGTGCACCACTGCGGTCAAGCACGCGAACGCGCTGTCGCCCTCTGCCTAGGCGCCGGGGCAGTTGGCGAGGTCGACGAGCTCGGGTCGAAACATCACGCGGAAGTGCGCGGGATGCTCGCAGGCAAACTCGACGTAAGCGCGCCCGCACGCGGCCAGGGACTCAGCCGCTGAGTGCACGTCGCGGCCGTGTGCGACCGCGCGCTCGAGCGCCGCGCGCAGAATGCGGAAGCCTTGTTCGGCAATGGCCCCGAGGATCGCCTCGCGGTCTGCGAAGTGATGGTACGGGGCTTGGTGGCTCACGCCCGCACGACGCGCGACCTCGCGCAGGCTGAGCGCGGCGAGCCCTTCGACCTCGATCAGCTCGACGCTGGCTTGCAAGATGCGCTCGCGCAGCGCCACCGGGTCGAGCGCTGCTTCGCGGCTCGGTGTGCGGGCTTTGCGCAGGCTGGGGTTGGAAGCAGACCTCGCGCGGATACGCGCCGGGTGCGACTTGAGCTTCGATCTCGACATCACGGAAATAGAATGCATCTGGCACTTGACACTGTCAAGAGCAGGCGCTAGACAGTGTCTATGAGCTTCGAAGAGCCACGAAGCTCGGCCACAAGGAGAACCGTCATGACCCACCTCGACGCCCACACCTCGCGCACGCTGACCGCCACGCTCGCTGCCGCCCCGCTTGCGCTCTTGGTCCTCTGCGCTGTGTTGTTTCCGGGCAGGGCCTCCGAACTCACGCCGCTCGCGCTCATGCTGCCCTTGCTCTCGATGGCCGGCATCGAAGCCGCCTTCGAGCGTCGCCCTGGCAAAGGCGCGCTCCGTCGGGTCGAAGGCCAGCCCTCGTTGCGTTGCGCAGCAATCGCCGCTTGAACCTCCCAGCGCGGGAAGCCAATGGGAGCCGCGCTATGCTGCACCCATGGAACCGGGCACGATTCGCAACTTCGTCGAGCTCGACGGGCAGCTGGCGACGGCAGGTCAGCCGACCGAGCTTCAGCTGCGGAGCCTGAAGCAGCACGGGTTCGAGGTGGTGGTGAACCTCGGATTGCTCGACCCTAGGTATTGTCTTCCCGACGAGGCTGGCACGGCAGCGAGCAGCGGCCTCCTCTATCACCACATCCCGGTCGACTTTCGCAACCCGACCGACGACGACTTCGAGCGCTTCGTGCAAGTGATGCGCGCCGTGCGCCACAAGAAGACGCTCGTCCACTGCGCGATGAACTATCGTGTGTCGTGCTTCGTGGCGCTGTTCGGAGAGCGGGAGCTCGGCTGGTCGCGCGAGCGAGCCGACGCCCACGTGAAGAAGCTCTGGCAACCCGACGACGTCTGGCGAGCCTTTCTGCGGCGTGTGCGGGAGAAGATCGGCGCGGGAGATCACAGGTGACGCGGTCGTCACTTCGCC
>JBIOJD010000410.1:0-3868 GCA_044450485.1 Polyangiales bacterium
AGGAGTAATGTCGGCATTGGCAGTGCTCTGCGCGCTCGGTTGCGCGTCGAGCAGCAGCAGCGGTGGCGGCGGGACGGTGCAGTTCACGGCCTCTGGTGAAGTGCTCGCCCTCGGGGGCTACGACTTCCCGGCCGACCCCGATTTCGTGGACGGCTGGCAGATCCGCTTCGATGAGCTGCTGGTCACGCTCGACGACATCACGTTGTCGGAGAATCCAGACAAGTCACCAAGCGATCAGTCGAAGACCGACAAAGCCGTGGCGCGGGTGAAAGGCCCGTGGGCGATCGATCTGCACAAGGGCGGCCCGCTACAAGGCAAGGGCGGCAGCGACGAGCAGGCGGTCGCGATCGCCAAGATCGAGGACCAGAACCTCAACGGCGGCGCGCCGTTCGACGACACGCGGCGCTACGCGTTCGGCTTCGATGTCGTAGCGGCCAGCGACTCCGCCAAGCAGGTGAACCTCGACGACACCGCGAAGCAAGACTACGCGACCATGGTGCAGAATGGCTGGGCCGTGCTGTATGTGGGCACGGCCACTTTCGAGGGCACGGACTGCACCTCGACCGATCCGAGCTACGACTTCGGCAAGCTGCCCAAGACCGTGACGTTTAGGCTCGGCTTCAAGTCACCCACCACCTACGTCAACTGTCAGAACCCCGACAACGACCCGGCCAAACCGCTCGGCGACGACGAGCACGAACGCGGTGTGCAGATCAAAGCCAACGCGACCACCATCGCGCAGGCCACGATTCACACCGACCACCCGTTCTGGGAGAGCACGGTACACGATTCGCCGGCGCACTTCGATGCGCTCGCGGCGCACGCCAAGGACGTCGGCGGAGCGCCCACGGTCACGCTCGACGACCTCCAGGGCGTGGACTTCACCGCGTTCACGGACGCAGACGGAAAGCCGCTGCCATGGCGCTCCTGCGATCCCGCCTACACCCCGCCCGACATGGCCAAAGAGATGCACTACGACACGCAGGGCATCCCGCACGATCCGAGCGGCGATCCGAGCAAGGTGCTGCGCGATCTCGTCGACTACATGACCTACAACCAAAGCACGCAGGGCCACCTCAACTCGGACGGCCTGTGCTTCGTCAAACGAAACTATCCATCACCTCCCTGAACGGGTGGCGCAGCGATCAGCAACTGTCAACGCGAGGTTTCCATGAACACAGTCGATGCCATCAAACAGATCTTGCTCGAGTCCGGAGCCGCCTGGGTGCTCTGGTTTCTCGGCATGCTGTCGCTGCTCAGCGTAGCGACGATCGTTGAGCGCACGCTCTATTTTCGCGCGCTCGGCGGCGACTTGCAGACCATGGCCGAGCGCCTCGACGCAAAGCTGTCGGCGGACGACTTCCGCGGCGCGATCGAGGAGCTCGGCCGCTCGCGCTCGGTGGCCGCCGCGATCGCCGCGGCCGGGCTTCGGCTCGCCGAGCGCGGGCCTGCCGCAGTCGAGAAGGCGATGCAGAGCGCGATGGCGCTCGCGCGCGGCCGGCTCGAGCGCCGCCTGGCCTACCTCGGCACGCTCGGCAACAACGCACCGTTCATCGGCTTGTTCGGCACGGTCGTCGGCGTGATCGGCGCGTTCGAGGAGCTCGGGCACGCAGCGCCGGGCCACGGGGGCGGGGCTGCGGCGAGCCAGGTCGCGTCTCAAGCCGTGATGGCGAGCATCGCGGGCGCCTTGGTGGCCACGGCCGTCGGCATCCTGGTCGCGCTGCCGGCCGTGGCGGGCTTCAACTACTTTCATCGGCGGATCGCCTCCCTGCTCTCGGGCAGCGAGGTGCTCTCGAACCTGGTGCTCGCCTACCTCTCCGAGAGAGGTCACTGAGCCATGGCCGCCTCGAACGAACAAGCTGGTCTCATCAGTGGCATCAACGTCACTCCGCTCGTCGACATCACCCTGGTGTTGCTGATCATCTTCATCGTCACCGCCAAGATCATCGTGGCGCCCGCGGTACCGCTCGACTTGCCTCACGCGTCGCAGAGCGAGCAGCTGCAGGTGGTGTTCTCGGTGATCGTGCCGGCGAACGGTCCCACCCTCGTCGACGGGGTGCCCACTCCGACCGACGACGCGCTACGCGACCTGTCCCGCCAAGCCTTGGCTCGCGATCCCGAGCTGCGTGCGGTCATCAACGCCGATGGCGCGGTTCCGCACCGCCGTGTGATGCACGTGCTCGACCTGATCAAGAGCGTGGGCATCTCCAAAGTGGCGTTCGGCGCGCTGCCGGAGGATGGCGCGAGCAAGTGAGCGTCACTGCGCGCAGCGCGCCCCCACGGCGGCGGATCGTGGACGAGGTTTTCGCAGCGCCCGGCGACGGGACGCGGGCGCGGACCCGGTTGCGTTTTCTGCTCGCGGCGCTCGCGGCGCTGCTCGCCCACGGCTCGCTCGTGTTGTGGGCCAGAGGAACGGAGCAGTCGCTCGAGTCGTGGGCCACCGAGCTCGCGCTGCGCGTCCACGCCGAGCTGTCCAAGGAGGAGTTGGTCGAGCTGTCCAAGCCGCTGCCGCCACCGCCACCTGCACCACCGCCACCTGTCCCACCCCCCGCCGTTCGCGAGAAGCTCGCGGAGCCGAGGCGCACGGCGCCGCCGAGCGCTCCGTCACCGCCCGCCGCGGCCGCCGCGATCGTGGCGGCTGAGCCCGCTCCCAACGCGCCGCTCGACCTCACGGGCGAGACCTTCGTGACGGGCAATGCGAACGCCTATGCAGGGGGAGTCACGAGCGGAACCGGCACGAGCCGGACCCCGGTGCGTGCCGTCGTTCCTGCGAGCGCTGCGGCTCGGCTGCCCCGGCCGAGCCGACCGGACCTTTCGAGCAAGGTCGCGCTCCAAGAGCAGGACTGGCAGTGTCCCTGGCCTCGTGAGGCCGAAGGCGAGCCGATCGACGAGCAGGTCGTGATCTTGCGCGTGGTGGTGCGGCCCGACGGTAGCGCCGAGAGCGCAGCGCTGGTCCACGGCCCCGGACACGGCTTCGGAGAAGCCGCGCTCGCTTGCGCCCTTCGCACGCGCTTCACGCCCGGCCACGGCCGTGACGGCGAGCCCGTCACGCAGCAGTCACCGCCGATCCGGGTGAGGTTCACGCGATGACGCGCAGTCGTGTGTACGCGTTGCTGCTGGTCCTGCTCGGTGTGCTCTGCGCCTCGTGCTCGACCGAGCCGGCCACGCCGCGCGCCTGCGAAGCCATCTTCGACGCCATCGTCTCCCGCGAGCTCAGCGAGCGCGGTTTTCGCGACCCCGAGCTCTTGCGCCGCAAGCACGACGAGCTTCACAGCCTTCTCGCCTCCGCGCTCGCCCGCTGCCCAGGCAAGGCCCTGCGCAAGGGCGCTCTCGTGTGCATCGCTCGCGCCGGTAGCACCGAGCAGATCGGCCACGGCTGTCTCAGGTGAGAGCGAACCTGCGGCGCTGACGCAGGACGAGCAACACAGGCCAGAGGCCGAACAGCGCGCGGCCGGCAGGCGCCGCAGGCGATTGCCGGCCCGGCGCAACCACACTGCAGCCCGAGCTCGACGAGCCTCCCCCCGTGCTGCTGCTGCCGCTGCCACACTTGGGCGAGAAGCCGTGGTTCGGCACGAAATCACTGTCCGAGCAGGCTGTCGGCGGATTGCTGCCGTAGATCGAGCACAAGCCCTGGCGATCGTCGTCCGCGAGCACGCGCTTGCTCGTCTCGCCGATGGTGGCGCGCGCGGACATGGTGGCGTTTGGGACGTCGCTGTGGCCGAGGCCGAGAAAGTGGCCCGCTTCGTGCGTCACCACGTTCTGCAAGTCGACCGCACCCGAAGGACAGGTCTGACCGCAGATCGCAATCGCGCCGAGTGACTCGTTGAGCTGCATGTCGGCGTCGTAGATCTCGCCGGTATCTGGATTG
>JBIOJD010000411.1:0-3861 GCA_044450485.1 Polyangiales bacterium
CCCGCTGCGACGGAGGCGCTGCGCCAGTTGCCCGCACCGGCGCGCGAGGCGCTGACCGCGCTCGTGCCCGAGCTGGCTCGGCCGAGCCTGCCGCCTTCGGAGAACGGGTACTCGCTCCGGCCTCACGCGATGGCCACGCCGGGATTGCCGTTGTTCGATGCGATCGCGCGCCTGCTGCGAGGCGCCGCATCCCGGATTCCGCTCGTGCTCGTGCTCGATGATCTGCACTGGGCGGACTCGGCCTCACTCACGCTGCTCGGCTATCTGCTGGAAGAGCTCGCTTCGGCGCGCTTGCTGGTGCTCGGGACGTTCCGCGACGTGGAGCTGCCACCCGGGCATCCTCACATCGCGCAGCTGGACCGCTTCGAGCGCGCCGCTTGTTTCAAGCGCGTGGCGTTGCAGGGCCTCTCGGTGCCAGACGTGGCGCGTTACCTCGAAGAGCTCACGGGTCAAACCGCGCCACCGGAGGTCGTCGAACGTTTGCACGAGCGCACCGCCGGCAACCCGTTCTTCGTGCGCGAGACCGTGCGCTCGCTGACGACCGACGCGCTGTCGGCGGGCCACTTGCGCGTGTTCGAGGTGCGGCTGCCGGAAGGCGCGCGCGACGTGATGCGCAGGCGACTCGCGCTCTTGCCCGAGGCTGCCCAGCAAACGCTGCGGGCGGCGAGCGTGCTCGGTCTGCAGTTCGACGTTGGCATGCTCGGGGGCATGGTCGAGCTCGACCGCGACGCACTGCTCGCCGCGCTCGATCGAGCGCTGGCCGCGCGGCTCGTGGTGCGCGAGCAGGGTAGTCTCGCTCGCTACGCGTTCGCGCACGCGGTGGTGCGGGACGCCATCTACGACGACCTGCCGAGCGGCGAGAAGTGCGAGCTCCACCTGCGCGCTGGCGAGGCGCTCGAGCGCCAGCGGGTTCGACCGGGAGCGACCGCCGAGCTCGCGCTGCACTTCTACCGTGCGCTGCCGCGTGGCGACGGCCACAAAGCCTTCGAGCACGGCAAGCGCGCAGCGGAGCAGGCTCGCGCCGCTGGCGATCACGAGCAGGCCGCGGCGTTCTACCGGCGCGCGTACGAGGGGCTGTGTTGCCTGAGCGACGCCGACCCCGACAGCAGCGCGGAGCTCATGCTCGCGCTCGGCCGCGCGCATCGCGAGAGCGGTCAGCCGGGGGCGGCGCGCGAAGCGCTCGACCGCGTGCTCGAGCTGTCGGCCATCGCTGGCGCGTCGGAGCGTTGGGCCAAGGCCGCGCGCGTGGAGCTCGAGCGCCTGAGCTGAGCTTTCTGGGCGTTTGCGAGTGTCCCGTGCGGGCCCTATGCTCACGGCTCACTCGCGAGGAGCGTCATGACCATGCCCAAACTGAAGCTCAGCTACTTCGATGCCCACGGCGGACGCGGCGAGCCTGCGCGCTTGGCGCTCTCGATCGCTGGTATCGCGTTCGAAGACGATCGCATTCCTGGCGCGGACTGGCCGAAACGCAAACCCAGCACGCCGTTTGGCGCGCTGCCGGTGCTGGAGGTCGACGGTCGCGTCCTCACGCAATCCGGTGCGATCAACCGCTACGTCGGCAAGTTGGCTGATCTGTATCCGACAGATCCGTGGCAGGCCGCTCTGTGCGACGAGGTGATCGACGCGGTCGAGGACGTCGACGTGAAGATCGGCGCCACGTTCGGCATGACCGAGGAGCAAAAGCAGGTCGAACGCCCCAAGCTGGCGAGCGGTCCCATCCCGCTGTACCTCCGCGGCCTGCAGACGCTGCTCGAGGCGCACGGCGGCGAGTACTTCGCGGGCGGTCGGCTGAGCATCGCGGATCTCAAGGTGTTCGTGTTCGTGCGCCGCCTGCAATCTGGGAAGCTCGACTACATGCCAACTGACCTGCCCGACCGTCTCGCTCCCAAGCTCGTCGCGCACTGCCAGCGGATCAAGAACCTGCCTGGCGTGAAAGCCTATTACGCGAAGCACGGCGTCACCTGATGACGCGGGGCGGCACGTTCTAGAATGACCACGCTCGGGTTGTGGCGGAACGCGTTCGAGTGGAAGGAGATGCGCTTGGTCGGAGGGGTCACCGTGGGCGTGGCTGTCGCGCTGGCGTGGCTCGCACCGTCGCTCATGGCGTGGCTGCCGGCGCTGCTCGGAGCCGTGATCGGCTGGGCGGCGTCCGAGTACGTGCTTCACCGCTACGTGCTTCACATGCCGCGACCGATGCAGATCACGCTGCGGCGTTTTCACGCGCGCCTGCATTGGAAGCATCATCAGGATCCGGACAAACCACACTTGCTGTTCGTGCCGCTCGCCGCAGACGTGTCCTTGTTCTTGCTCTTCGGATCGGTGGGCGCTGCATTCGGCGGCGTACCGGCCGCGCTCGGGGCTGCGCTCGGGCTCGGCCTCGCGCTCTTGCATTACGAAACCACGCACCTCGCGGCGCACGTTGCGTACATACCGCGCACGCGCTGGGGCCGCTTTCTCAAGCGCTTCCATCGCCTGCACCACTACAAGAACGAGCACTACTGGTTCGGCGTGACGCATCCCTTCATCGACATGCTCGTGGGGACTTGGCCCGACCACCACAGTGTCGAGAAGTCCAGCACCGCGCGCACGCTTGGCATCGAGCCCGAAGGCGCGTGAATCGGTGGCGCCGAGCTGCGCCGAGGTCCCTCACCTGATCGGCGCGGTAGAGCTGAAGGTCCAGCTCGGGCTGTCTTGGAGCGCGCGGCGCAGCTCCCAGTCGTCCCGGAATAAGGCGACGGGGCGCTTGTCCACGTCCCAGACCGCGAGCGCGATGCGCGCCTTGCGCAGCTCGTCCGGCGTCTTCACGCCTTGCACCCAACGCGCTTGCGTGAAGTCCATGCGCTCCATCTCGACCTTGGCTCCGTACTCGTGCTCGAGACGGTACTTGAGCACTTCGAACTGAAGCTCGCCCACCACGCCGAGGATCGGATCCTTCTCGCGGCCGGGCTCGAGGAAGAGCTGCAGCGTGCCTTCTTCGGCCAGCTCCTCGACGCCCTTTTGCATCTGCTTGCGCTTCATCGGATCGAGCAAGCGGACGCGCGAAAAGAACTCTGGAGAAAAGCGCGGCACGGTCTCGAATGCCAGCGCTCCGCCCGTCGACAAGGTGTCGCCGATGCGGAAGATGCCTGGGTCGAAGAGGCCGATGATGTCGCCGGCGTAGGCCTCGTCCACGGACTGGCGCTCCTGCGCCATCATCTGCTCGGCGCGCGCGAGCCTGATCTCTTTGTCGAGCCGAAAATGGTGTACGCGCATCCCGCCCTGAAACTTGCCCGAGCACACGCGCAGGAACGCGATCCGATCGCGATGCGCTGGGTCCATGTTGGCTTGCACCTTGAACACGAAGCCGCTGAAGCGTTCGTCATCGGGCGCGATCGTGCCGACCGAGCTCTCGTGCGGGCCCGGCGCTGGGCACATCTCTGCAAACGCTTCGAGGAACGGCTCGACGCCGAAGTTGGTGAGCGCGCTGCCGAAGAAGACCGGCGTGATCTCGCCGTCCAGAAACCGCTGCTGTTCATAGCGCTCGCCCGCGCCGTCGAGCAGCTCGACCTCCTCGCGCAGCGACTGCACGCCTTCTTCGCCGAGTAGCGCGTCGAGCTCGGGGTCGTCCACGCCGCGCACGGTGACGGGCGCCTTGGTCGCATTCTGCGCCGTTCGCTCGAAGCGCAGCACCCGCCGGGCCTCGCGGTCGTACACGCCCTGAAAACGGTCACCGCTTCCCACCGGCCAGGTCACGGGCGCGGTCTGCAGCCCGAGCACTTCTTCGACCTCGGTCATGAGCGCCATCGGGTCGCGGGCAGGGCGGTCCAGCTTGTTGACGAAGGTGACGATCGGGGTGCCCCGCATGCGGCAGACCTCGAAGAG